>CALAKE010000052.1 GCA_937922775.1 uncultured bacterium
AGCCCGCTCGAGCGCGAGGTTGCGGAAGTGAGGTTCGAAGATGAGTAAGGGCTCGATAGCAACCGCTGTTTCGCCACTGGTGAATCGTCGGACGACCCGCGCAGTGGCGCTCCTGGCGCTGACTCTGGCAATTCTCGCCTCAACGGGAGCTGCCTGGGCCCGCTCCTATTGGATCGAGGACTTCCAGGCAACCCTCGAGGTTCGGGAAGACGGCACGTTGATGGTCACCGAGACCATTCGTTTCCGCTTCGAGGGGAGCTACAACGGCATCTACCGGGACATCCCGGTCGACTATCGCGACAACCTGAGCCTCAAATACCGGCTGCGGGTTTCAGTCGAGTCGGCGACGGATCTGGATGGAGCCGAACTGCGCTACGAGACCAGCACCAGCAACGGTCGCCTGCGCATCAAAGCCTGGGTGCCGGGCGCGCAAGATGCCGCCCGCACAGTCGTTCTGCGCTATCGAGTCGAGCGTGCCCTGCGGTTCTTCCCGGAGCACACCGAGCTCTACTGGAACGTCACGGGGACCGAGTGGCCGGTACGTATCGAAGCTGCCTCAGCTCGAATTGTCCTGCCTCCCGGAATGGTGGATCCCCCGAAGGTCGCCGCCTTCACAGGCAGCTTCGGGGCCCTGGGCACCGACTGGACCTCGGATCTCATGGGTAACGACCAGGTGCTGGTGAGAACGACAGGGCCCCTCGATTTCCAGGAGGGGCTGACCGTAGTCGTCGGCTGGCCGGTGGGAATCGTTGCCGCGCCGACCGCCATGACCAGGCTCGGCTACATTCTTGCCGACAATTGGCCCCTTCTGATTCCCTTCGCAGTATTCGGTCTCATGTTCGTGAGCTGGAGGCGCTGGGGCAAGGATCCGTCCGTCGATCTCTCGGTCATGCCGATTTACACAGCTCCGGAGGGCCTCAGCCCCGCGGAACTGGGCACCTTGATCGACGAACGCGTCGATCAGAGAGACATCGTGGCGACCGTCATCGACCTTGCTGTGCGGGGGTTTGTGCGCATCGAAGAGGAAACCGAGGAAGGCTGGATCTGGGATTCCGTGAAAACCCGATTTCGCAAGCTGCGAGAGGCGGATGACTCGCTCCGACCCCATGAGATGGAAGTCTATGAGGGCCTGTTCGAGGCGGGCGAGGATCTGGTCGAGCTCGATGATCTGAAGAACAAGTTCTACACCCGGCTGGGCAAGATTCGCTCCGACCTCTACTCCGGACTCAGTGATCGCGGTTACTTTGCCGGTCGACCAGATCGTGTGCGCACGGGTTGGATCATCATCTCGCTTTTTGTCTTGGGAATCGGTTTCACCTCCGCAATTGCCTTCGAAAACGTCGCGGGAATCTTCGCCGCGATCGCTTCGGGGATCATCATCTTCATCTTCGCCTGGTTCATGCCAGCCAGGACCCGCAAGGGAAGAGAGAAGTGGATCGAGATCAAGGGCTTCGAGGAGTTTCTCGGGCGCACCGAAGGGCAGCGATTGAGCGAGACGGAGGTCGACATGTCCACCTTCGAGACCTTGCTTCCCTTTGCTCTCGTCCTGGGTGTCGCGGAGCAGTGGGCTAAAGCCTTCGAGGGGCTGCTCTCAGAGCCACCCTCCTGGTACGTGGGAGGCAATCCCTCGCTCTACTCGACCGTCGCGCTGACCAACCGCATGGACACGATGTCGTTGTCTCTGGGTGAAGCCATGGCCTCGTCGCCACGCAGCTCCTCGAGTGGCAGCAGCGGATTCTCCGGCGGAGGGGGGTTCTCGGGAGGCGGATTCGGCGGCGGTGGGGGTGGGGCTTTCTAGCTGGCTCAGGCTCTGATCGCGGGAGGTGCGGGGTAATCACCTCGGCGGACAGTTCACTCGCGGTAGGAGTACATGCCTGCCGGGTGCCCGCGTCGCCGCTCGCTCAAGCGTCCGCTACGGCGATCACCCCGCGCCTCCCTCGGGTTCATGTTCGACTACCCGTGATTGCGATGTCTCAGCGCCTCTCTCGTGCCCGTACTCGGCCCGCAGTTGCAATCCCTCGGCCTCGTCGAACTACGCGCCGCCGGGCTCCGCTGACTCTGCGATTGACCGGGGCAGGTCGGGTGGGAGCAGCCAGGCGAGGATGACGCCGAACAGCGGCAGGCCAGCGACCAGTGTCAGCGCTACCGACAGGCCATATGTGTCGGCCAGCTTGCCCACGAGCGGAGCGACAGCGCCGCCGACCCCCCAGGCGAACCCCATCATGAGTGACGAGATGGTGCTGCGGTGTTCGGGCACATGGTCCTGGGCCATCAGCAGGTTCACCGGCATGGTCAGGAGGATGAAGGCGTAACCGATCGACAAGAAGGCAAGCTGCCAGGTTGAGGGCAGAAAGAATGCAAGGACCAGAAACGGCAGAGAGCCCGCCATCGCCATGCGGATCACGAAGCGGCCGCCGAGCCGATCGCTGAGCACGCCTCCCAGCAATCCGCCGATCACTCCGACGAACAGAAAGACGCTCAACGCCCAACTCGCGGTCGCCAGGCTGTAGCCTGTCTCGATGAAGTAGAGGGGCAGGAAACCCTGATAAACGAGCTGCACGGTACCGCGCACGACCACGATCAGATACAGGAGCCCGAGAGGCCACCTGCGTTCCCACAGGGCCGCCACGAGGCCGGTGCGGCGCGTCGCCGGACGCGGCTGCGGGTCGGGTGCCAGCCACAGCAGCAGGGCGGTGGCGAGGATCGCCGGTGCACCGATGCGCCACAACCCGGCCCAACCCCATCTGAGCAACGCCCAGCTCACCAGGAGAGGTCCCACGGCCATGCCGAGACTGCCGACACCGATGAACAACGACATCGCCAGCCCCGGCCGCGCGGGTGCGGAATCGCGCACCTGCATGGCCCCCTGCGGGTGAAAGGCGGCGATGCCGATGCCGACGATAAAGAAGAGCACGAGCGCCGCAGAAAAGCTGTCGACCCACGCCAGTGCGGCGAGTCCGAGTCCGGTGATCGCGGGCGCAAACGCAATCACATAGCGCGAACGCAGGCGATCGGAGATGAAGCCGTAGATGGGCTGCATCAGAGACGACGAGAACGCCATTACGGCTGCGCACCATCCGACCTGGGTGAGGTTGAGGGCGAGATGATCACGCAACACAGCCAGCAGTGGCGCGTACCCGGTGGCGTATGCGTCGAGGATGAAGTGGGCGACAGCAAGGGCCGCAAACGCGACGAGCCCATTGCGACGCCATGAGGCGCTCATAGATCCTTCTCCCTCATCACTCCCCTACCCCGGTTTTGCAGCGTGGCCATGGCTACCTATAATCGCTGGGGCTTCCGTCGCCCGCCTAGGCCGCTGACTTGGTTGACGTTGTCTGAGGAAGCAATTGTCCCGCACCCGCCCTTGTCTGGCTATCTGAGGAGTGACCATGCAGATCGGATCCTACGCTGTCGAGAGCATCGTAGACGGGTTCTTCGGCCTCGATGGGGGGTCCATGTTCGGAATCGTGCCGAAACCCCTGTGGTCGAAGAACAACCCCGCCGATGAGCACAATCGAATCGAGCTCGCCGCGCGCTGCCTCCTGCTCGAGGGTGATGGACGACGCATCCTCGTCGATACGGGGCTGGGGGCGAAGCACAGCGCAAAGCAGATGGAGATTTTCAACGTGCGCCGTCCCGACGGCGGTCTGCCAGGCGCTCTCTCCCGGCGCGGTATCGAAGCGGAGGAGATCACCGACGTGATCCTCACCCACCTGCATTTCGACCACTGCGGCGGCACGACTGAGCGCCACCAGAGGGGTTCGGAAAGCGATGAGCTTTCCCTCACGTTCCCTTCCGCGGCTCATCACGTTCAGAGGCGCAACTGGGAGTGGGCCTGGAATCCCTCGACGAAGGACGCGGGCTCCTTCCGCGATGAGGATTTCTCTGCACTCGAGGGCAGCGACAAGCTGCACCTGATCGACGGAGACACCGAGTTGTTTCCCGGCATATACCTCCACGTCGTGGATGGCCACACCCCGGCCATGCAGCTGGTACGCGTCGCCGTCGACGATGCTTCACTTTTGTTCCTCGCCGACCTCGTGCCAACCCGGTCGCACCTGAAGTGGCCCTACATCATGGCCTACGACAATCAGCCCCTCGTGACGCTCGACGAAAAACGCGCCATGTTGCCCCGCACCGCCGCCGAAGGCTGGATTGCCGCCTTCCAGCACGATCCGGAATGCGCTGCTGCAACGCTGCGATCTGACGGCGATCGCGTCGTCCTCGACCAGATCGTCGACCTCTGAGCCCGGGACCAGAATGCTCAAGATCCGAGAAGCTACTAGAGACGATTTCAACCTGATCTGGCCCTTCTTTCGGGAGATCGTCCAGGCAGGCGAAACGTATGCTTTCCCGACAGATCTATCCCGGGAGCAAGCTGCGGACCTGTGGATGGATACACCTCGGCGCACCTTTGTGGCGGAGGAAGCCGGCGAGGTACTCGGAAGCTACTACATCAAGACGAATGCTCTTGGCCCGGGGAGCCACGTCTGCAACTGCGGCTACATGGTTTCTCCCTCGACCAGAGGCAAGGGAGTGGCCACGGCGATGTGTGAACACTCGCAGTTGATCGCGGTCGATCTCGGCTACAAGGCGATGCAGTTCAACTCGGTCGTGGCCACCAACACCGGCGCCATCCGTCTCTGGGAACGCCTGGGCTTCGAAACTGTAGGCCGCCTCCCCAAGGCCTTCGATCACCCTAAAGCCGGCTACGTCGATTGCCTAGTAATGTTCAAGTGGTTGGGAACAGGTCGATGCGAAGCACCATGGCCGGCAATCGAGCACCAGGATCAGGGAGGCGCGGGGTGATCGCCGTAGCGGACGCTCGAGCGCGAAGGCAGCGGAGTCACGTGGACATCAGCGAATCATGTGCGCGAACTGTCCGCCGAGGTGATTACCCCGTGCCAACCGGCGCCTGAGCGAAGCTGCTCCCTGCTGCGGAGATTACTCCGTGCCAGCTCTAGGCAATGGCAAACGGCAAACGTTCGGCAACCGCCGCCTGGG
>CALAKE010000053.1 GCA_937922775.1 uncultured bacterium
CCCGTGGCGGCATCCGTCAGGACAACACGAATGTCGTGATCTCCGGGAGGGAGCTCCCAAGTGTGCACGTACACGAACGGCCGCGGCCTGGCGCTAGCACCCGGCGTCGTGGAGGCGTCATCCGCTGATGTGAATGGCGCCGGCCGCTCCACATCGATGTGAAACTCATCGACGATCTCATCGTCCTCGCTCAGGGCCATCGCATGGAGCTCTTTCCAGGAAATGGCGGAGCCGGCATCCACTTCATCCGCGCTCTCGACCATCACAGCCAGGTCGACCACCGGATCTCCATCCTCTGACCACATGCGGAAGGCCTTGACGCTGAGAGGCGTGTCCGCGACCGTGCCCGGCACCATCAGAGCCGCCGCGACAGACCGGGTTCGGCGGTCCATTGCGGACAGGTCCACGTAGCCTCCTCGGGCGCGCACCTCGACACCAGGACGATTCACCTCGACCCGGATGTCGTGATACTCGTCATCGCCCAAGGGCGGAGGCACAGCGTACGTGAGCAGGTAGTACCGGCGGCTGTCCTCCTGGATCGCCTCGAGGGCAAGTTCCGATTCGCCCCACTGAATGAACGCCTCACCACCGGTGGCGGTTGCCGCGTGGCGTAGAGAGTCCCGCAGCCCGTCGACCGAGCCTTCGATCTGGAGGCGCCAATCGAGCTCCGTCACCGCCTCGAACTCTTCCATGAGGAAATTCGTTCCGCCGCTGGCGGACTCGACATCGAACTGCACCGTCTGCATCGCGCCCGGGAGGGAAGGGTCGATGCTGTAGATGCTGACATTGGCGCTGTTGGCAGCCTCATGGAGGGCCTTCTGCCGCTTCTCGATGCCCGGGTGCGACTTCTCGAGCAGGGTCGGGTCGTTCCCCCCAATGGCCCAGTACGGTCCCTTGTCCATGAGCTTCACGCCCGTCGTAACCCACACCAAGGCTGTGCGCCCGGCGCGAACGGAGAGGGCATCACAAAACTGCGTCAGTCGTTCCAGGCTGGCGTAGCTGCGGAATAGCTCCTCGTCCTCGTACGCGCGAGCCTGCATGATCGCGTTGTCTTCGGTGGCCGGATCCGCCGCGTCGTTGAGGAGCTCGACCAGCTTCTTCTGCATCGACGTGCCGAGAGTCGGCAGGCCTTCCACCTGGTCGGCCACGGCGCGCAAGGCTTCCACATCGCGAGTCAGGGGAAGCAGCTCGCTCAGAACTCCAGCGCTGTCGAACATGTAGACGGCACTCGGCACGACGAGGCTCGAGGTCTCGTCGAGCATCTCGCTCCACTGGCGGGCGAACCGGATCCTGGCGCCAGGGTCGAGGCTGCTCCCATCGATGAGGTAGACCATTGCCCCGTAGGTATCGCCGAGCGGGCGCGACGGAGGTTCAACGTCGGGGCCCGCACCTGCGTCGGTACCTGCATCTGCGGGGGAAGGCTCGCCCTCGGCAGGAACAGCAGGAGGCGCTCCACCAGCTGAGAGGGAGGAATCGGTGCCGACGGCGGCGAGCGGCTGAATATCGGCCACCGTCCTCACACCCAGATCGATCAACTGCACGTCCAGAACCTGCTGCGCGACGCCATCTTCATAGACGAGGAAGTCCTCGAACGCGAGATCGTCTACGAAGGCGCCGCCCGGTGCTGTCACGATGACGTCGACCCGCACTCGTTCAACGCTCGCACCGAAAACGGGGCGGTCTTGCACTGGGGGGGCAGTGTCTTGCTGCTCCGAGGCTTGTGGATGCGAGTGGCCTCCGTCGGCATACGCGAGTGCAGAGGCCCCGCCGACCTGCGACAGCAACAGGGACAGCAACATGAACGCGGGCAGAATCGCCGTCATGATTGCGGTTCCAGGTGGCTTCTTCATTGAATGTCTACCTGGTGACCTAGCTCTGCTATCGCCGATCGAGGATTGCCCCCTAGGATGGCACAACCTCCAGCAACACCTCGAAGGTCCTCTCCTGATCGGCCGGCTCATCGGTAACCGCCGCCCAGAGCACATAGCGGCCCGGCGGCAAATCTGATGGTATCTCAATGCCTCCCCGGTACAGCCCGTTCCCTACCTCGCGTAGGCGGACAGAGGCGAGGTCGCGGACCGTCGGCAGGAGAGCGGTCGGCGTGTCCCCCCCCATTTCCCCGAGATCAGCGAGAACGAGGCCGCCCATCACAGGCTCCATGCCGCCACGCACCTCCAGCAGCATGCCTATGGATTCGCCGGCCTCGAACCTACCCCTGGCGATGGGCACGGACTCGCGCTCCGGATCGGTCCTGATCAACATCAAGTCGCTGGTGCGCCAGCCCTCGCCATCTTCCGGTAGCTCCATCTCGAGCTGCGCCGCACCGACGGCCCCACCGAGCTCATCGATCATGGCCACGCGAACGTCGTAGGTGCCGGCCTCGAGCGGCCAGCCGCGCCGGTAGGACACGATGCCGGACTCCCGCCGCGCCTGAACGATCCCCTCCCCTGTCTGTTCCTCCCCGCCCGGAGTGTCTTCGCCCGACCCAAGGGTTTCTCTCACCTGCGCGGTGAGGTCATCGTCGGCCTCGGCAACAATCTCGCCGCTCTCGTCGATCACCCGCACGTGGACGCGCAGGGCGGCCCCCAGTTTCCCGTCATCGCGGATGCTCGTGCGAACGACCGATGCGGGAAGGGCCGCGGTCAGAACCAGCGACATCTGCTCGCCGCTGCCCCACATGCGGAATGCCTCCAAACCGACAGGCAATCCCTCGACGGTGCCCGGCAGCGCCAGAGCGGCGGCCACCAAGCGATCGAGCCGATCCTCCCTGGGATGCTCGACATAGCCGCTGCGGGCGCGCACCTCGACATCCGGACGATTCACCTCCACCCGGATCTCGTGGTACTGCCCATCGCCCGTCGGCAGTGGCGGCTCGTAGGTCAACAGATAGAAGCGCGCCGTGTCCTGCTCGATTTGGATCAACGCCTGGTCGAGGTCGGACCAGGCGATGAACGACTTGCCGCCGGTCTCCGAAGCCGACTGCCGCAGCTCGTCCCGCATCATGTCGAGGGCCCAGAGCATTTCATCGCTGTTGAGCACACCACCGGGGCTGCCGCCTGGCCGTGCCATGTTCGGCGAGCCCCCCGCACTGCCGCTCGGTTGAACCGCGGCACTCGCTCCGATGCCTCGCAGGTGGTGCAAGGGCGAAGGATCGAGCGCGTAGATGCTGACATTGGTGGTGTTGGCTGCCCGCGTCAGCTCTTCGTGCATGTCCCGCACCCTCGGGTCGGGTGTCGTGATACGAAAATCCCAGAGTTCCTCCTGATCAACCACAGGTGACTCTCTCAATTCCGATCCGGCGA
>CALAKE010000054.1 GCA_937922775.1 uncultured bacterium
ACCTTCCCGAGACGATGGGCTCAGGCGTCGTCTGGCTCGACTTCGACCAGGATGGGGCTTGGGACCTCTACTTCGTCGACAGTGGCTTTCTCGGGGATTCCTCGGGGATCGAGGCACAGGCGGCGGCGGGGCGCCCTGTGATGCACAACGTCCTCTACCGCGGGCGCGGTGACGGCACGTTCGATCGCGCCGGTGCTGCCGGCGCATCGGACCCCGGCTTCGGACAGGGAGCCAGCGCGGGCGACTACGATGGTGACGGATGGATCGACCTTTTCGTCACCAACTACGGCGCCAATACGCTATATCGCAACAACGGCGATGGGACTTTCAGCGACGTCACCGCCGCTGCCGGCGTTGGCGATTCTGGCTGGGGGGTGAGCTCTTCTTGGGGAGACCTCGACGGCGATGGCTTGCCCGAGTTGTATGTCGTCAACTATCTCGTATACGACCTGGAGGACGCGCCGTACTGCCGTGACCAGGCCACGGGGCTCCTGTCCTACTGCCATGTCGATCTTTTCGAGGGTCAAAGAGACGTTCTCTATCACAACCGCGGAGACGGCACGTTCGCCGACATCACGAATGACGCCGGGGTAGCCCACGCCGGCCCCATAGAGGGAAAGGGCCTCGGTGTGGTCATGGGCGACATCGACGAGGATGGTCACGTCGACGTCTACGTCGCCAACGACATGACCCGGAACTTCCTCTTCCAGAATCGCGGCGACCTGACATTCGCTGACAGCGGTCTCGCCGCAGGTGTCGGATTCAGCTACGAAGGCATGCCGCAGGCCGGGATGGGTGTCGACCTCGGAGACATTGACGGAGATGGTCACCTGGACATCGTCGTCACCAACTTCGACTCACAATCGAACAACCTTTACAGAACGCATGGTCCGGGCTTCTTCCTGGACGACGCGTACACGGTCGGTATCGGCGAGTCCAGCTTTCGCCAGCTGGGCTTCGGCGTCGCCATGATCGATCTGGACGGCGATGGCGACTTCGATCTGCCGGTGGCGAATGGCCACATTCTGGAAGTGATCGAGCAGCTCAAAGCCAATATCACGTACGAGCAGCCGAATCAGGTTTTCCGCAATCGCCTCAACGAGTTGCGGGACGAGGCGCTCGCCTCGGGCGAGCTGGCAGCCATGGAGCTCGCGGAGAGCAAAGTGGGCGCTGCTCGGTTCGGGCTCGGCGTGGCGGCGGGAGAGCCTGGATGGCGGCCACAGGGCGTACTGCTCGCCGATGTTTCCCCAACCGCCGGACAGGCGCTTCTCCGAGAGCGTGTTTCACGTGGTCTGGCTTTCGCCGACATCGAGGGCGATGGGTGGCCCGACTTGGCCATCAGTAACTCCGACGGCCCCGGGGAGGTGCTGCAGAACACGACTGCCCGAGCCAGCCAGCGTCTGGTATTGCGCTTCCGTGGGCGGCATACGAACCGCGAGGCTTTCGGTACCAGGGTGTGGGTGACACCACTCTCTGGAGATGGCGGCGATGTCGACTTCACGCAGTCGTTCGAGGTCAAGAGCTCCTCTTCCTACTGTTCCCAGAACGCCACCGATCTCTATGTCGGAATGGGTCAAGCGAGCACGGCGAATGTGGAGATCCGCTGGCCCGGGGGCGAGATCGAACGATTCGACGCAGTCGCCGCCGGCCAGCTCGTACTTATTATCCAAGGGAGAGGGCTTGTAGCGTCAGTACCGCTTCGCTCCCCTTGACGCCGCCCGCCACACGAGTCCTGCTAGGCGGTAGGAGCTTGCTGTTGGCGCCTTAGCTCCTCGTAGCGGGCTCTCATACGCCGGGCATCGTCGTCGCGTCCCTGGGCGCGGTAGGTGTTGGCCAGCGCGGCGTAGGCCTCGGCACGAGCGGGGTTGACCTCGATGGCCTGCTCGAGGGCAGCGGCGGCTTCCTCGAGTCTGTTCAGGTCGTAGAGGACCAGCCCCAGGTTGAACAGCACGAGGTCGGAGCTGGGCTCGTTCTCGAGCGCTCGGTTGAAAAGGTCCACGGCACGTTGCCCCTGGCCGATCTTGGCCAAGAAGATCCCCTGCTGCACGAGATTGGCCAGGTACTGATCCATGCGCGCCGCGCCCGGCCTCTGCTGGGCCTGCAGTTCCTGGAAGCGCTGCATCTCCGCCATGCCTTCTTCGGAGCGGCCCGTCATGCGCAGCACCGTCCCTAGGTTGTAGTGCGCGCTCGCATGCTCGGGGTCGAGCTCCACGGCACGCTCGAGGCTCGGAATCGCGCTTCCCGGATCGCCGCCTCGGAAAAGAGCGAGGCCGAGGAGGTAGTGCGCCTCGACGTCTGCAGCATCAGCGGCAATGGCTTGCTCGAGCTCGGCCTGGGCTTCTTCATAGAGCTGACGGTCGATGAGCAGACTGCCGAGCTCCCGGTGAGCGATCGCCATTCCGGGGTCTTTCTCGACCGCCATGCGGTAGGCCTCTATGGCGCCGTCGAATTCGCGCAGGTAGGTCAGCGCGAAGCCGAGGTAGTAGTAGGCTTCCGGACCGGCGCCCGCCTCGATCGCGCGTTCAGCGGCTCGGGCAGCGCGCTCGTATTCATTCGAGCGCTGGAGATGGCGAAAGCGCTCGAGCTCCAGGGGCACCTGCTCCGATGGACCAGCGGCAACATCGTCCAGCACGGCGATGGCGTCATCGTGCAACCGGAAGAGGTAGTAGATCGACGACAGCTCCAGCGAGGCGCGCAGGTCTCCAGGCCTCAGCTCCAGGGCTCTGCGAAGCGCTTGGGCTGCAGCCACCTGGGCATCAGGACTCTCGATTTGAGCTGCCAGACCGATGCCCAGGATTGTCCAAGCTTCTGCGTTGTCGGGGTCTCGTTCTACGATCGTCTCGAGAAGTGCGATGGCATCCTCACGTCGCTCTCCCAGCTCGAGATGCGCCAGCGCGAGGTCGGTCTGAAGCTCGAGATCTCCGGGTCGCGACCGGGAGGCAGTCGTCAACGATTCCACCGCATCCTGGTAGCGCCCCGCTGCGAGCAAGGCAGCGCCTAGGTATCGGTGTGCCAAAAAGGTCTCAGGGTGCTCTTCCGCAACGGCCTCCAGATAGACAATGGCATCCTCCGGTCGATCGGCCAGCGTCAGCGCGCGGCCGAGCATGATCTGCACGCTGGGGTTGCCGGGCTCTAGCTCGAGCGCCGCCCCGAGCGCCTCCGCCGCCTCCGTCGGGCGACCCGTCTGAAGGCGCGCGAGGCCCAGGTTCTGCTGTGCGATAAACAGCCCGGCGTCGAGCACGATCGCTCGGCCGAGAGGCTCCAGGGCGTCCTCGGCACGCTCCGCCGCAAGCAAGGCGCTGCCGAGCAGGGCTTGCGCGATCGCTTGGCGGGGCTGAAGTGCGACCGCTCGTTCGAAAGCAGTGATCGCGGCGGCTATGTTCCCGGACTGCATCGCTTCGGCCCCCGACTGCATCGCCTCCTCGAAGGCACGTGTCGGGTCCTGTCGGGCCCCGGCAAGGGGCTCGATTCGGTCGCCTGGTCTCAGGGGCAGAGGCGAATCGCTCTGGGCAACCGCGAGGTTACTGAAAGAGAGAGGGAGGAGGAGCACAAGGGAGGCCAGCGACCAGGGCAAGGTAGCTCGCGACCATGCGTCAGCCGGTCGACGAGCAGGATTCCTCGGGCTGGGTATCCCGAACATCGGCCCCTCCGCTGATCTATTCTCCTACTCTTCCCGGCCCTTCAAGAATACCCCCCAGACCACTAGCCAAGCAGCAATGGCCGCAACAGATACTCCGAAGACGAACAGCCCGCCTTTCTGGGCGACGATCAACACCGCAGTAGAAGTCCATAGCCCGCCCCCCATGAAGGGCTCATGGAGTAGTTGTTTGTAGCCGAACGCCGAGGCGGCCACGGTTTCCTGCTCGGGATCCACGGCCCGCAAGAGAAGGAGGCCGGTTGCCGTGACCCCCATCGACTGCCCCATCTCGGCGATGGCTCTCTCGAACCAGCAGTTGGGCAAGATTCGGCGCGCCAGCCAGACGACACAGAACACGTTCCATGCGATTCCCACGCCCACAACGAGGAGGAAGGGAACGATCGCCTGCATGACGACCTCCAGTCGAATCGTGCTGATCGCGGCGATGACGAGGAAGTCGAGGGCCGTGCCTGCAAGCCTCTGCATGAGGGTGTGGTCAACCGGCGCGATCTTGGCAAACCGGGTAATCAAGACCTGAACGATCAGTCCACCGATCATGCAGAGCGGAAATAGAGGGAAGCCGGTGAATATGACCGATTGGCCGGAAGGGCTGATCGCGCTTTCTGTGGCGACAAGAGCGATCTTGATCGCGTACCCGATCAGCACCGCGATGCCGATGATACCCAGATGCAGGGCAAGACTGTCGACCGAGTCTGCGGATGTCGTCTGCCTACCGGCGCTTGGGCGCTTGTCGATGGGATAGAGACCCGCCAGCTCTTCCGCCGACAGCTCGTCGATCTTCTTGAATGAGGTGATGTGGCCGCTTCTCGCCGCCCAGTTGATCAGGATGATGCCGATCATGATCGCGGACATGATGCCGAAGGTGGCGGAGGCAAGGCCGAAATCCTGCCCCTCGGGCCATCCGATCGCCGCAAAGGTGTCCCCTAGCCCCGCTGCGGTGCCATGCCCTCCTTCGAACCCGATGGGGATGATGACGCCGAACAGGTCGGGAACATCAAATAGCCTCCCCAGCAGGAACACGACGAGGCCGAGCGTGACCGCATACTGCCCCCAGACGACGATTTGACCGTACGCGAGCTGCGGGCCGGCGCGCTTCCAGATCACCGAGAGAGGGGGAACAGTGACCCCCAGAAAGAGCGCGGCAAAGACGATGTTGATGAGGAACCCGGGGAGCGCTGTCCATCCGGCCGTCCATCCGGGCGGCAGCGAGCTGCCGGAGATCTGAATGATTGCGAGCCCGAGGAGTCCACCGATCACCGAGGAGGGCAAATAGAGACGCTGGAACAGCTTCACTTTGACGCGAAGGAACTTCCCTGCGATCAAGAGCACACAAAGTCCGGAAAATGAAGTAACGATGTCCATTCACTGCTCCCAGGGAGGAAAGTGAGACTCCAGATCGGTGGGAACTTACCCTTGATGGATCGGCGTGGCAAGCGGAGCACGCATGTAGGTCGCGGGCGGGCTCGTCAATTCAGCCTCATGTCACTCCTGTAATATACTGGCGACTCTGTATGGGTGGTGGCGGTCTCTCCCGTCGCTGACTCGAACCCGGACCAAGCTATCCCGAAAGCAAGCGGGTCGTAGCTCTGCCGTGCGTTGATCGCGGAGGTCATATGAAGCTCGAACTTCACTGGCAGATTCTGATCGCGATGGTCCTCGGTGTGATCGTCGGCGTCGGCTTTCAGCTTTACTACGACGGCACCCCGCCTTCCGATTGGCTCTTCACGGTGATCACGACGCTCGGCACGATCTTCATTCGGCTGCTGCGCATGGTCATCGTGCCGTTGATCTTCAGCTCGATCGTCAGCGGTGTCTCGAGCGTTACCGACGGCAAGAGCATCGGCAGGCTGGGGGCCAAGACTTTCGCATATTTCTTCGTGTCCAGCTTGCTGGCGATATTCGTCGGCATGATCGTGGTCAACGTCTTCCAGCCCGGCGTCGGCGCCAACCTTCCGGTGGGAGAGGACTTCGATCCGGCGTCGATCGTGACCCCGAAGGGCCCGGGCGAGATCCTCATCGACATGATCCCGCTCAACCCGATCGACGCGATGTCGTCCGGGCACATGCTCGGGATCATCTTTTTCGCCATCTTTCTCGGTTTTGCCATTACGCGCATCGGGGAAAAGAGCCGCACGACGCTGCGCGGTTTCTTCGAAGCCTTCTTCGAGGCGATGATGAAGATCACCCAGGTGATCATTCGCTTCGCGCCCTTTGGCGTCTTCGGGCTGATCGTCGACGTGGTGTCGACGGCGGGCGTCGACTTGATCAGGACCCTGAGCCTCTACGTGGGTACGATCATCACGGGTTTCCTCATTCACCTGCTTATCGTCCTGCCTCTGATCTTCTACTTGCTGACGCGGATCAACCCGCTCTACCACTTCCGAGCGATGTCGTCGGCAATGGTGACCGCGTTCTCGACGTGCTCTTCCGGCGCCACCCTGCCGGTAACCATGAGCAACGTAGAGAACAAGGCCGGCGTCTCCAACACCATCTCGAGCTTCGTGTTGCCGATGGGCGCAACCGTCAACATGAACGGCACGGCGTTGTACGAGTGCGCGGGCGTCATCTTCATCAGCCAGGTGCTGGGGATGGAGTTGACGCTCTCGCAGCAATTTCTGATCGTGCTAACGGCTCTGCTTTCGGCCGTAGGGGCGGCCGGCATCCCGGCGGCCGGCGTGGTCGTGATCTTCATCGTCACGCAGGCGATCGGCTTCCAGGATGCCCAGGTAGGACTCATCATCGGCACCATGCTGGCGGTGGACCGGCCGATCGACATGTTCCGCACCATGATCAATATCTTCAGTGACAGTATTGGTGCGGTTGTTGTCGCGAAAAGCGAGGGCGAGACCGGCCTGTACCCGGGAATGAGGTAGGCGCTGGCAGCCCTGCCCTGAGGGTAGCTGAGCAGCGACCTGCCCGGCCCGTCGCCGGGAATCCACGCCTTTCCGTGGCGTGGGGTGATCTTGCCTTGTGGGGTCGCATCGCCCGTGGCACCATCGAGGCTAGGCTGCATTCCTACGGGTTTTTCTGGCCGTGCTAGGTGGGGAGTTAGCGGTGCCCTGAACCTGCAACCCGCTCTAGCAGGACTGAATTCCGCCCCGAGGGGCGCAAGGCCGGTAGTTGGACCGTTTTCGGGAGAAAACGACGCCGGGCCCTGTGCGGTGCAGACCTGTGAACCCCGTCAGGCCCGGGAGGGAGCAGCGGTAAGCAGGATCCTGCAGGTGCCGCAGGTCTACCCGGTGGACGTCCCGGGCGTACCACGCTGGACTTTGCCTTCGACGGGCGGTGCACGGCCAGTTCTTCTTCCGAGTCACGCAGCGAACAGCAACTATCTTACATTACGTGATCTTACGATATTTTCCTATGTCCCAAGATTCGACATCTTCGAGTGCGGTGCCGGACGGCGGCGCGGCAGAGGGCCAGGTGCCCGAGGTGGAGGGATCAGGGCTGCTGATTCCTGACGCGGCCCCGCCCGTGGCGGAGGCACCCAACAAACCGTATCAGGTGTTGGCGCGCAAGTGGCGCCCGCTGCGCTTCTCCCAGGTTGTCGGGCAGGTCGCCATCGTGCGGACGTTGTCGAATGCCCTCGATCAGGGCCGCATCGCCCACGCCTACTGCTTTTCCGGCATCCGCGGAGTCGGCAAGACAACGATCGCTCGCCTGATGGCCAAGGGCCTCAACTGCCAGACCACCGCGGCGCCGACCTCCGACCCGTGCGGTGAGTGCGACGCCTGCCGGGAGATCGAGGAGAGTCGCAACCTCGACGTCGTCGAGTTGGACGCGGCGTCGCAAACCGGCGTCGACAACATCAGGACGCTGAACGAAGTCGCTCGCTACACGCCTTCGCGTGATCGGTACCGCGTGTTCATCATCGACGAGGCCCACATGCTCTCCCCTGCGTCATTCAACGCGCTGTTGAAGACGCTCGAGGAGCCGCCGCCGCATGTCGTCTTCATGCTGGCCACCACGGAGCCGCACAAGATCCTGCCAACCGTTCTGTCGCGCTGCCAGCAGTACCACCTGGGGCGTATCAGCCTCGCAGACATCAGCGCCCGTCTGCGCGAGATCTCCGCGGCGGAAGGGGTGTCGGTGTCCGACGACGCGCTGGCGTTGGTAGCTACGGCCGCCGACGGCAGCATGCGCGACGCGCAGAGCTTGCTCGACAAGCTCATCGCCTTCGCCGGCGACGAAGTCGACGACGAGACGGTGATCGACCTGCTGGGCCTTGTCGACCGCTCGTTGCTCTACGAGGTGGTGGACCTGATCGCGCGCGAGGATCTGAACGGCGTTCTCGGGCTCGTCAACAATATGGTGGAGCAGGGCGTGGACCTGCATCAGTTCACCCTCGATTTGCTCGGGCATTTGCGCGGGCTTCTCGTGGTACGCACCGTCGAGGATGCTACTTCGATCCTGCACCTACCCGATGTCGACATCATGCGAATGCGCGAACAGGCTGCTGCGTTCGAGATCGAGGATGTCGATCGGGCCTTCGCCCTGCTGGCGGCCTCCGAGTACCGCATCAAACAGTCGGAGGTGCCCCGATACCACCTCGAAATGGTCCTTGGTCGGTTGGCTCGCCTGCCTCGTCTCGAGCCTCTTGCCGATCTCATCAAGGAATTGCGCGGCGCGCCGGCATCCGGCGGTGGGTCGCCCGGCTCTGCCGCGGGCGGTGCAAGCTCCTCCTCCAGTGGGTCGCCGCCACCCTCGGCTGGATCGAGAGCATCGTCGGAAGGCTCTCGCGCCTACGGATTCGATGATCGTCCGTTGAGTGAGTCCGGCTCGGCGGCGGCAGCACCTGCACAGGCGACGGCTTCGGCCCTCACTTCTGCGCAGGAGCCC
>CALAKE010000055.1 GCA_937922775.1 uncultured bacterium
CCTTTTCTCCGCTCATCAGGTCAAATGCCGCTAGCAATGCGAGCAGTGAAAAGACCACTTGCGTGATATAGAGCAGGTCGGGGGGTCGAACGAGGGAAAACAGCTCGTTGGCCGCCTGCTGAGTGGCGCCGACGCCGATCAGGACAACCGAAAGCTCGAAGCTGCGACCCATCGCATCGTCGAGACCCCGAGCCAGAATCGAGAGTGGGTTGGGGCGCAGCACGGCAACCGACTCAGTGGACTCGGGACGAATCAGATCGAAGTTCTCCAGACGTTCTTGAAAGTCGCGATACATCAGGAAAACCGACATTACGAGGAGCACCGCCATGACAACTCCGGCCAGCGCGACGCGTCCAGACTGAAATGCTTCTCGCAGCTCCTTGGCAGCCATCAACCGGATCGCACGCAACGTGATCTCCTCGTCGTCTTGGCGGCACGCATGTCGAAACCCAGAAGCACGGTGAGGCGTGCCACTCTGGCACCATCACTACTCAAAGTCCTGGAGTGCAAATCCCGGGCCAGAGTCACGTCGAAGGGAGATACAACCGCAGGCCACCCACCAAACGCGATGGGTCGCGTGGCCAGGGGCGGCGAGGCCAGGGGCGGCGAAGGGCCCGCGATTCGAGGATGTGCGTTACGGCCATCCAGTGACTGAGTGGATGACGGTTTGAACGAGACTCCGGGAAGAGACCCTGAGGACTCGTGTCCAGACCGCGCGGTCGGGAAGTCGATTACCCGTTGCCCCTCTTGAACTGGGAAGCGACGGTGACGCTTGACCCAAGAGGACATATGGGTTTGATTTCGAGAATTGATTCTTCTCCGGCCGACCCGTCGCGGTCGACCCGTCGCTGAGATTCGGCACAGAGAGGAGTAGGTCTCATGCAGCGAGCTTTCGTTGACCTCTTCAGGGGCGACTCGGTCAGGCGCCTCCTGCTTCGAGCCACGATCCTGAGGATGGTGGTTCTCACGGTGGCCGTGGGGGCGATCGTCGCACTCAGCGGCGCAGTCGCCATCGCGGCCGCGCCGCAGGGCGCCGTACCCTATGCCATCACGGGTGCCACCGTGATCGTCCGCCCCGGCACTACGATCGAGAGTGCCACGGTTGTCATTCGCGACGGTCTCATCGAGGCGGTTGGTGCTGAAGTCGCCGCCCCGGCAGATGCCCGCGTGATCGATGGCACCGATATGACTGTCTATGCCGGGTGGATCGACGCATATTCGACGATTGCGTTACGGCAGCAGGCGGCGCCGCAACCACAGCAGAGACCCGGAGGTGGAGGAGGGCAGGCACCTGCCCAGGAGCCGGAGGTCGGAACCGGCCACCCGATCACTCGGATCCATCCCGAGTACTCGGTCACAGAAGATCTGATCGCTGATGATTCCGACATCGAATCTCACCGCGAGGCAGGATTCACCGCCGCTTTGGTCGTCCCGCAAGACGGAATTTACCGCGGCGGGAGCGCCCTCATCGCGCTGCGCGAAGGCAGCCCCAGGGATCTCGTCATCGATGCTGACGTCGCCCAGGTCGTGTCCTTTCAGAGCGGTCGGTTCGGCGGCGGGTACCCGGGTTCCCTCATCGGTGTCCTGGCGACATTCCGCCAGGTGCTGCTGGACGCGCAGCGCTGGGCAACCTGGCAGGATCGCTACGAGCAGAGCCCTGCCGGCATCCAGCGGCCGCCTCAGGTCGATGCCTACCCGGCTCTCATGCCAGTACTGGCGGGCGAGCGGCCGGTTCTCTTCGAGGCATCCAACAACCGGATGACCGAGCGGGCGCTGCGTCTCGCCCAGGAATTCGCCATCCTCCCGATCATCAAGGGTAACGGCGCGGAATACGACGCGACCTTCCTGTTCACGGACGCCGGAGCACCGGTGATCGTTCCGGTCGACTACCCGAAAGAGCCCGGCGTCGACGACCCCGATGCCGCCGTCGATGTCACACTAGAGACACTGAGACGCTGGGACCAGGCAGCCGGAAACGCGGCAGCCCTCGAGAGCGCCGGCATCAGCTTCGCCTTCACCGCCGACGGCGTTGGCCCCGGCTCTTTTGCAGAAAACGTCCGCAAGGCCATCGAGGCGGGTCTGTCCGAGGATGTCGCCCTCGCGGCCGTGACGACGAAGCCGGCTGAAATCCTCGGCGTGGAAGCCATACTCGGAACCGTCGAGGCGGGCAAGATCGCCAACGTCGTCGTGGCCACCGGCGCTCCTTTCGGCGAGGACTCCGAGGTACGCCACGTGTTCGTTGATGGACACCACTCGGAGATCGAGGCGCGCCCGGCACGGGGAGGGGGCCGCGGCGGAGACGAGTCCGAGGAGCCGGTCGATCCGCGTGGCACCTGGCTGGTGACCAGTAGCGGTGAGTTCCAGATGGAAATGACGTGGACAATTACAGGTTCGCCCGGCTCCTACGACGGCACAGTGTCCAGTGACATGGGCGTCATGAGCTTCGACCGAGTCCGCCTCAGAGGCGCCTCGATGTCGGCCAACATCTCTATGGAAATGGGAGAGATCTTCTTCGACGTCTTCATCGAAGGAGATGAGCTCAGCGGCAGCATGGCGATGGGCGACATGATGACCATGGACATCACGGGCAAACGAACCTCGGGCCCAGGCGCTCGAGCGACCTCGGAGCGAGGAGGTTTGCAATGAGTGGATCGAATATCACTCGTAATTGCGGCATCGCCGCACTCCTGGCGTTGATGCTGATCGCGCCGCTGTCAGTGGCACAACCGCAACAGAACCAGTACGAGATCACCTGGGCGACAGCATCGAACCCCGGCGCCATTCTGGTTCGTAACGCGGACAAGATCTGGACCCAGGGGCCGGAAGGCATCTTGGAGAATGCCGACCTGCTCGTGCGCGACGGCAAGATCGCCGAGGTCGGCCGCGGTCTGAGCGCACCCGATAACGCCATGGTCATCGAGGCTGCCGGTATGCAGGTGACGCCGGGCATCATCGACGAGCACAGCCATAGTGGTGCTGATGCGATCAATGAGGGAACCGATAGCGTCACGCCCGAGGTGCGGATCGAGGACGTCATCGATACCGCCAATCTACAGTACTACCGGCAACTTGCTGGTGGCTTGACGACAACGCACGTCCTGCACGGCTCAGCGAACTCGATCGGCGGCCAGAACGCCATTCTCAAGCTGCGCTACAAGGCTGATCGGCCGCAGGAGATGTTCTTCGAGGGCGCCAAGCCCACGCTCAAGCTCGCCCTTGGTGAAAACGTCAAGCGCAGTCCGACCCGCTACCCGAACACCCGTATGGGGGTTGAGCAAACCATCCGCAACGCTTTTCTCGAGGCTCTCGATTACAAGCGCGAGTGGGAGGAATACAACGCCCTGACCGAAGAGGAGCAGGAACGCCGCGTACCACCGAGGCACGACCTCCGTCTCGAGGCCCTCGTCGAAGTTCTCGATGAAGAGCGTGCCACGCACACGCACGCCTATCGGCAGGACGAGATGTTGATGATGCTGCGGGTGGCGGAGGAGTTTGGCTTCCAGATGGGCACCTTCGAGCACGGCCTCGAAGGCTACAAGATCGCCCATGAGATCGCCGACCACGGCGCCATGGTTTCGAGCTTCTCCGACTGGTGGGGCTACAAGCTGGAAGCCTATGACGCCATCCCGTACAACGGCGCGATTCTGCATGACGCCGGCGTGATCGTGACTTTCAACTCCGACAGCGGTGACCTGTCACGACGCCTCAACTACGAGGCCGCAAAGGCGGTGCGCTACGGCAGCGTTCCCGAGGAGGATGCCCTCGACTTCGTCACCATCAACTCCGCCATCCAGCTCCATATCGAAGACAGAGTGGGTTCGCTCGAGGTCGGCAAGGACGCCGATTTCGTGATCTGGAACGGCCATCCGTTGTCGATCTACACCCGCGCCGAGATGACCTTTATCGATGGTCGCAAGATGTTTGACCGTGAGGTCGACCGCCTGATGCACGAGGCGATCGAGGCAGAGCGGGCCGAGCTGATCGCCAAGGTCAACGGAGATGAAGGTGATGACGAGGAGGAAGCCGACGACGGCGTGCCGGCCGACTACCGTGACCCTGCGGCCAAGTCACTCGTCTATCGCCCCAGCATGCTTCCTGATGCCGGCACCATCGCCTTGGTTGGAGGCACGATTCACCCGGTCACCAGCGCGCCGATCGAGAACGGCGTCGTCGTTCTCTCGGGCGGCCGTATCAGCGCTGTCGGCGGCCCGGACACGACGATTCCTTCTGAAGCCCAGCGCGTGGATGCCACCGGCAGGCACATCTATCCCGGCATGATCTCGGCGAACAGCGTCGTTGGCCTGACCGAGATCGGCGCGGTTGGAGTCAGCAACGATCAGTCGGAGATGGGCGACATCAACGCCAACGTGCGCGCCGAGGTCGCGGTGAACCCGGAGAGCGAGCTCATTCCGGTGGCCCGTGGGAATGGGGTCCTGTACGCGGTGACGGCGCCGCGCGGCGGCCTCATCACCGGCACTAGCGCCCTGCTGCGCCTCGATGGCTGGACATGGGAGGGGCTCACCGCGGCGACGCCGGTCGCCATGCACGTGCGCTTCCCCTCCTACCGTAGCGGCGGCGGCCGGCGCGGCGGCGCCCAGGGCGGTGGCCGACAACAGGAGCAAATCGAAACGATCAACGCGGCCCTCGACGCCGCACGTGCCTACGCCACCGCAAAGCAGGCGGAGGCCGAAGGAGGTCCATGGCACGCAACCGACCCGGTTCTCGCAGCCCTGGTTCCCGTCATCGAGGGTGATGTGCCTCTCGTCGTCAGCACGAGTGGCACGCGCGCCATCAAGGAAGCTGTGAAGTGGGGAGCCGAACAAGGCCTCCGCATCGTCCTGCTCGATTCCGGTGATGCATGGCGCGTCGCTGACTTCCTTGCCGAGCATGATGTGCCCGTCATCGTGGACAACGTGTTGACCATGCCGACGCGACCCGATGAGCCCTACGACTCATCCTACGCGCGCGCCGGGTTGCTGCACGAGGCCGGCGTCGAGTTCGCCATCGCCTCGGGCGGAGCGGGCGGTGACGGCACCAACGTCCGCAACCTGCCGTTCCACGCTGGGATCTCGGCTGCCTTCGGCTTGCCGAAGGAGGAGGCACTGCGTGCGGTGACGATCTATCCAGCGCAGATCCTCGGCCTCGAACAAGATCTCGGATCGATCGAAGTCGGGAAGATCGCCAGCCTGGTGGTCACCGACGGCGACATCCTCGAGATTCGATCGCATGTGCTCGAGGAGTACATCGACGGCCGCCCTGTGGATCTCTCGAGCAAGCACACCCGCCTGTGGGAGAAATATAGGGACCGCCCCAAGCCGGTACTACAGAACTAGCGCGCGCTAGCAGCCAACCGAGCCCGTCTCAGCCCCCGGCTGGGGCGGGCTCTTTGCGCTAATCATCACGCCTCGTCGTGAGGTCGCAGAGAGACCCCAGGGAGGCGCGGGGTGATCGCCGTAGCGGACGCTTGAGCGCGAAGGCTTCGAACTCGCGGGTCAATCTGCGAACCATGTGCGCGAATTGTCCGCCGAGGTGATTACCCCGTGCCGACCGTTGGGGGTGCCTAGAAGAATCGCAACGCGTACGAGAACTTCACGCCACGCCCAATCTCCGGCATCAGCTCCTTCAGGAACGACGTGTGGTTGTAATAGAGCTCGTTCCCGAGGTTGAAGCCGACAACCGAGAAGACGTGCGCGTAGTGGCCCTGAACATACGTGTAGCTGCCGAGCACATTGAACACCGCATAGCCCGGCGTCTCTGTTTCGTTGCGGAACACCTTGCCCTGGTCGGCGGCCAGGACGATCTCGGGCTGCACCATCCATCCGCCGTAGGGGATGCCGAAGCGCAGGCGCCCCTGGAACGGCGGTATTCGCGGCAGATACTCATCGGTGTGGGTGAGCTTGGCGTTGACATACCCCATCCCGAGGTCGAGCCACAGGTGGTCGAGCAGGCGAAACTCGATCTCGGCATCAAAACCAGTGAAGCGCGCGTCCCCCTGTAGAAACTTCGCGACGAAGAGCCCGTCGATGACTTGGTCGGTGACACTGGCGAAAACGAAGTCGTCGATGCCGTAGTAGAAGAAGTTGATTTCCCCCAGGGCTCTGTCCGAGCGGTGCCGGAAGCTGACGTCGATGCCGTTGCTGAGCTCACGCTCGAGATCGGGGTTGCCGATCTCGAAGGTCAGATTGCCGATGTGTGGACCGAAGTTGTAGAGCTCCTCGAGAGCGGGCGCGCGGTAAGAATGGGTCAGATTGGCGACGATCGCGTGACCTGAAGGCAAGGTGAAGTGGATGCCCGCTGATCCCGAAAAACCCGTGAATGACCGAGGGCGAACCTCGGGCGGCTCGATCTCCTCCGCGTGTCCGTCCTCCCCCTCGTCATGATCGTCCTCACGGGGCTCGGGATCATAGGCGTTGTGCTCGACGCGACCGCCGACTTGGAGGCGAATCGCCTCGCCAATGTGGAGCTCCTCGTAGATGAAGCCGGCCAGGCCGAGCTGAGTGGTGGGTGGCGACAGGGCCTCGTGGCCGACGACTTCGTAGTCGCGGTAGAGGCTCCAGAGGCCGAACTCGCCGTGCAAGCGCTCGTTGCCCTGCTGATCGAAATCGGCCCGGGCGATGTAGGTCTTGTTGTCGAAGGTCGTGCCGACGGTGCGCTCGACTCCTTCGACCTCGACCTCCTCGTGGTGCCAGTCCAGGTAGCTGAAGGTGAGTCGGAGGCCCTCGAAGACGGGGTTGGTGAGATCACTCAGACCGCCGTCCAGGCGCAGAGACTGTCGCCGCTGATCGAGCTCGATGAAAACCTCTTCCTCGTGCCCATCCTCTGCCTCGTGGTCTTGATCGTGGCCACCGTGCTCGAACTCTCCGGCGAAGGGAACGCCCAAGGTCCCCCCTTCTACCGTGTAGCCGGCGCTGAAGAACTTGCCAGACTGCTCATAGCCGAGACCGAAGCGAGCGTTCGACAGGTTGGTGGCCGAGTTCTCGATTGGGCCCTCGGGCGTGTGGTAGTCACCCGTCCTGCGACTGCCACCACCGGCCCAGAACAGCCAGGGCCCCTGAGAGAGCTGAAAGCTGCCGTTGCCGCCGAGTTGGGCGTTGGTGCTACCCGTGTCGGCGGTGAGTGAGGCGATCAGGCCCTCGTGTGGGTTGGTGCGATGTGCCTCGTGCGGCGTGATCGCGTTGACCACGCCGCCGATGGCGCTGCTCCCGTACAGCAGGGTCGCAGGGCCCTTCACGACTTCGACGCGAGCGAGGCTCGCGGGATCCGTCGTGACGCCGTGGTCTCCGGATTGACTCGATAAGTCGCCGGTGCGGACACCGTCTTCCATGATGAGGACGCGGTCACCATCGAAGCCACGGATGATGGGTCGTGCGTTGCCTGGGCCGAAGCTGCGCTTGGCGATGCCGGGCTCGTTCTCGAGGACCTCGCCCAGGGTACCCGCGACGTTGTTGGCGATATCGACCGAGTCGAGGCTGGTGATCGCGTTGAAGGTGTCGAACACGGTGCTCTCGTGCCCGACCGTTGCCGTCACGGTGATCTGCTCGTTGATCGAGACATAGGCGAGGGAGAAGTTGATCTCGGTGGTTTCGCCGGGGTCCACGACGATGGGCTCGAAGATGGTGCCCAGACCCTGTCTCTGGGCCATGATCTGGTACGTGCCGGGTGGCACATTCTCGATCTCGAATCCGCCGTCGCCGTGGGAGGTCGTCGAAAGGGTGGTCTCGAGAATGAGGACAATGGCGGCGTGGACCGGCTCCTCTCCCTCGAGCAATACAGTTCCCACGACCCGCCCTGGTTCCTGCTGCTCAGGTGGCTCCTGCGGTTCCTGTGTAGTAGTCGACTGGTCAGGCCGTCCGCTGTCCGAGCCCAGCGACGCACTTCCCATGCCCCCTGCCGCGGCAGCCGTACTGAGTAGACACAGGAGGGGCAGGATCGAGAGGGCTCGGGAAAGGGGTGTCGTCCTGGTGGGTCGCATGATCATCAAGCCTCGCAGAGGCCATGGTAGCGCATTCTTGACGCGAGAATGGACCGCCGCACTGTCGCTATGCAGCGGCCTCCAGGAGGTCAGCGAACGTGCCCGCGGCCGTAGTCCCCTCTGACGAGGGGGCGACTTCGAGCCGGCTATGGGGGTCGAGGTCGAACACGACCGCTCCCTCGCCGCGTTCTTCGATGAGCTGGTTGATGCGGTCGACGATCTTGTCTCGTCGCTGCAGCAGGGCGGAAATGTCCGAGCCTCCGATGTACGGCTCGAGAACCTCTCGAATGGCCGCGTCATCGACGCTCTGCAGATGCTGCCAGAAGGGGCGATCGATCTGGGTGAGCTGTTTCTCGTCCAGCAGGTCAGACTTGAACTCGAACGCCCGCGTGTGGTCGATGAACCAGATGTTCCAGCTCGGGTCGAAGAGAATGTTCCCGGAGTGCCGGTCGATATTGTAGATGAGATTGTCCCAGACCTGCATGGTCCGGTTTCCCTGGATGTAGCTCCGGTAGTCGGGGGGCTTGAGCTGTTTTTCACGCCTCTTCATGTCCGTCATGCCGTCCTCGACCCAGGCCTGCAGGCTCCCGCGGCTGCCGCGTATGCTGCGCTCGACCGTCGGAGGCACGTGGTCCAATCCCATCAGGCGGGAGAGCTCATAGGCGGCGCATTGCGCCCTCCAGGTATCGGTAAAGCGCAGGTAGAATGCGCCACCCACACGAACGCGGTCGAGCTTCTGGTCAATGTCGTGGAAAATGGCCCGCATGCGGACGCCGTCGCGTTCCAGAATCACCCACTGGGCTTGTGCAATGCCCTGACCAACTCCGCCCGAGTCCACGATCTCGGCCGACGCCAGGAAGTCGAGGACCTGATCGTCGGTCCGCAGAGGGATGTCCTCGCCTTCCGGGCCATACCACCGCCGGGGGGTGGCGGGGACCGGGGTGGCTGGCGGCAGGGCTGCAGGCGGTAGCGCTTCCGCGGTCTCTGGCCATGCGCCGGCCACGAGAGTCATCCAGGCTGGCGAGATGCTCAGCGTGAGACGTCCGGCCGAGCTGCCGCCACCCGACGACCCCTCCGACGTGTCGAGCAGGAGCTCCCGCTGGCCGCCGTAGAGCGCCGAGAACTTGCCGTCCTGGATCTCCAG
>CALAKE010000056.1 GCA_937922775.1 uncultured bacterium
ATGCCGGACGATGAGCGACGGCAGGCCTACGCGGCCGATATCACCTACGGGACCAACAACGAGTTCGGCTTCGACTACCTGCGGGACAACATGAAGTTCCGCCTCGAAGACATGGTGCAGCGCAAACACAACTTCGCGATCGTCGACGAGGTGGACTCCATTCTCATCGACGAAGCACGGACGCCGCTGATCATCTCGGGTCCCGCGGAGCAATCAACTGAGCTGTACTACCGAATCGACCGCATCATTCCGAAGCTGCGCAAGGACATCGACTACGAGATCGAAGAGAAGCATCGCAGCGCGGCGATGACGGAAGAAGGGGTAGCGCACGTAGAGAAGCTCCTCGGTATCGACAACCTCTACGACGAGAGCCATCAGGATCTGGTGCACCACGTGCAGCAGGGACTCAAGGCGCACGTGATCTTCAAGCGCGACCGCGACTATCTGATCAAAGAGGGCGAGGTTGTGATCGTAGACGAGTTCACCGGCCGCATGATGCCGGGTAGACGTTGGAGTGACGGGCTCCACCAGGCAGTGGAAGCGAAGGAAAACGTCAAGATCGAGCGCGAGAACCAGACGCTGGCGACGATCACGTTTCAGAACTACTTCCGCATGTATGACAAGTTGGCCGGCATGACGGGCACCGCCCTCACGGAGGCCGCTGAGTTCGACAAGATCTACGAGCTCGACGTCTTGGTGATTCCCACGAACAAGACACTGAAACGCGACGAGATGCCCGATGTCATCTTCCGCACCGAGCGGGAGAAGTGGAACGCCTCGGTCGACGAAATCATCGACCTGCACGAGACCGGCCGCCCTGTTCTGGTTGGCACGACGTCGATCGAAAAATCGGAGCTTCTCTCTCGAAAGCTTGGCAAGAAGGGCGTCAAGCACGTCGTCTTGAACGCAAAGAACCATGAGAACGAGGCGGAGATCGTGGCGATGGCGGGGCAAGGCGAAGCCGTCACGATCGCCACGAACATGGCAGGGCGCGGCACCGACATCGTGCTCGGTGAAGGTGTGATCGAGGTCGGAGGTCTACACGTACTCGGCACCGAGCGCCATGAGGCGCGGCGCATCGACAATCAGCTCCGCGGACGTACGGGACGGCAGGGGGACCCGGGGTCATCACAGTTTTTCCTCTCTCTCGAGGACGACCTGCTGCGCGTCTTCGGAATGGACAAGCTGCAGGGAGTCATGCAGCGGCTCGGAATGGACGAGGGCGTACCCATCGAGGACCGCATGGTCTCGAAGGCGCTCGAGCGTGCGCAGAAACAGGTAGAGGGGCGCAACTTCGACACCCGCAAGCATCTCCTCGAGTACGACGACGTGATGGAAAAGCAGCGTGAGGTCGTCTATACGCTGCGCAGGAACCTGATGAAGGGTGGCACGAAGCCGCGCGAGTTCATCCTCGAAACGGCTGAGGAAATTCTCGACTACCTGCTCGACAGCCACTGCGACCCCAAGGTGGGACCGGAAGACTGGGAGCTCGACGAATTCCAGCGCCAGATCCACCAGTTCTTCGGACTCGACCCTGACGACCTGCCGGTCGATTTGGAGCAGGACTCTCGGAATGAGATCCGTGACGGCTTGTGGAACGCCATCCAGGAGCACTACGCGGCAAAGGTGGAGCGCATCGGTGAGGTGATGCCCCAGTTCGAGACGTGGATTTGCCTCCGGGTCGTGGATAGCCGCTGGAAGGAACATCTCTACGCCCTCGACCGGCTCAAGGAAGGCATCGGCTTGCGCGGCTATGGACAGCGCAATCCTCTCGTCGAGTACAAGAAAGAGTCCTTCGGCATGTATCAGGAGATGCTGGACGGGATTCATGGGAAGGCGGTCCGCGATGCCTTTCAGTTCGAGCCGATGAGCCCGGAAGAGCGCGAGGCGCAGCTGGCTCGGCAGAGAGCTCAGGCTGCGGAGACACAGCGGATCGCCGCTGCCGCGGGCGGTCGAGGCAGACCAGTCACCAAGACAGTCGTCCGCGATCAGGGCAAGGTCGGCCGCAACGATCCGTGTCCGTGCGGCAGCGGCAAGAAGTATAAGAAATGCTGTGGATTCAAATGAACGGGACACCGAACCAATCGATGGGGGACATCTGATGCTGGAGGAACCACGGATTTCGCTCACCTTCGATGACGTGCAGCTCCTGCCTGCCTACTCAGCGATCCTACCGTCGCAGGCCAGTACCCGCACACGTCTCACGAGGGAGATCGAGCTGCACATCCCGATTCTGTCGGCCGCGATGGACACGGTGACCGAGTCACGTATGGCGATTGCTCTGGCGCAGAACGGCGGCCTCGGCGTTCTCCATAAGAACCTGACCATCCATGAGCAAGCGGACGAGGTCGACAAGGTGAAACGCTCAGAGAGCGGCATGATCGTCGACCCCATCACCATCGGCCCGCGCAACCCGATTCATCAGGCTCTCGGCTTGATGTCGAAGTACAAGATCTCCGGCGTCCCGGTAACCGATCCCAAGGGGAAGGTGCTCGGAATTCTGACGAATCGCGACGTGCGATTCGAGAAGAACCTCGATCGTCCGGTCGAAGAGCTGATGACGCGCGAAAATCTGGTTACGGTTCCCGAGGGAACGACGCTCGATCAAGCGGTCGAACTCCTGCAGAAGAACAAGATTGAGAAGCTTCTGGTCGTCGACGGTGAGGGTTTCCTCAAGGGCTTGATTACGGTCAAGGACATCCAGAAGTCCACTCAGTACCCGGACGCATCAAAGGACAGTCTCGGAAGATTGCGTGTGGGAGCCGCCGTGAGTGTCGGCCCTGAAGCGCTGGCTCGCGCCGAGGCCCTTTGGGAAGTGGGCGTCGACATCATTGTCGTCGACACGGCACATGGACATACCAAGGGAGTCGTCTCCACGGTTGCCGAACTCAAGAAACGTCACCCCGACCACCCTGTGGTCGCGGGCAACATTGCCACTGCCCAGGCTACGGTGGATCTGATCAACGCCGGCGCCGATGCCGTTAAGGTCGGGATGGGTCCGTCCGCGATCTGCACGACCCGCGTCGTCGCCGGGGCCGGCGTGCCGCAGATCACCGCTATTGCCGAGTGCTCCGCCGCGGCCCGTGAGCATGGCGTGCCGATCATCGCCGACGGCGGAATCAAGTACTCGGGCGACGTAGCCAAAGCGATCGCGGCAGGCGCCGATACGGTCATGATCGGCTCGTTGCTGGCTGGCACTGATGAGAGTCCCGGCGAGATCGAGCTCTACCAAGGGCGAGCGTTCAAGGCCTATCGAGGCATGGGCTCCGTCGGCGCCATGCGCCGCGGCAGCCGCGATCGCTATTTCCAGGCGGATGTCGAGGAAGGCAAGCTGGTGCCCGAGGGCATCGAAGGTCGAGTGCCCTATCGCGGCGTGGTCTCCGAAACCGTCCACCAACTCGTTGGGGGATTGCGCGCGGGTATGGGCTACTGCGGATGCTCCGATATCCAGTCCATGCAGCAGGACTCCAGGTTCATCCGAGTCACTCCATCCGGCTTGCGGGAGGCGCACGTCCACGATGTCACCATCACCAAAGAAGCGCCCAACTACCGCCGCACCGAATAGATGTCCAGAGCGCCCCATCCCACGACAAGGCGCCAACTGCTGAAGAACAGTCTCAGCATGGCGGCGGCGACCGCCGTCCCACTCGGATGGCGACGATCCGCCTGGCAAGCTGTTCCTACCGCCGGACCCGCGAATCCCTTCGCGGTCGTACTCGGTACGAGTCAGGATGGCGGCGTGCCCCAGGCAAACTGCTTCACTGGTTACTGTGCCCGGGTACGATCCGGCGAGGTCCCCTCTCCCCGCGTCGCCTGTCTCGGCATCGTCGATCCTGCGGCAGGTGCGCGCTTCCTGATTGATGCCACTCCCGACTTCGTTGCCCAACTGGGCGACCTGGTTGCGCTACGACTGACGAGCGAACAGCCCTCCCGAAGGACCGGGACGCTGCGTATCGAGGACGAGCTGCAGGGGATTCTGCTGACGCATGCCCACATGGGCCACTACGCGGGCCTGCTTCATTGTGGCCGTGAGGCCGCGGCGACCACCCATCTTCCGGTCTACGCGAGCACGGCCATGGCTCGACTTCTTCGATCCAACCAGCCGTTCAAGACACTAGTCGACGACGACAGGTTGGACCTCCGGGAGATCATCGTCGGCACCCCCATCGAGCTCACTGCCAACGTGAGCGTTGTTCCGTTCAGCGTCGTCCATCGCGCTGAGCTCACCGATACGGTGGGCCTGCTCCTCGAAGGGCCGAGCAAGAGCCTGCTGTATGTGCCCGATGCCGACACATGGGAAGGCTGGCCAGTGCCCTTCGAGGACTGGCTGGAGCGGAGCGACATCGCGATTCTCGACGGCACGTTCTACTCCGCGGAGGAGCTTGGGCATCGCTGGCAGGGCGAGGTCCCGCACCCTCCGGTAGCCGATACCGTGGCGACCCTGTCCGCTCGCACTGGGAACCAGCCAGCGGTCTGGTTCACGCACTTGAATCACACCAATCCGCTGTGGAACGCTGCCAGCGCGGAACGCGCTGCCATTCAGGATGCCGGTTTCGGCGTTGCCCGGCGGGGCCAGACCTGGGAGCTATGACTCCGCTTCGAGTGCCACCAGGCCGCCGCCATCGATGAGCAGGACGCGCGTGTCCTCCTGCGTCGGGTGGTAGTCGATCTCCACGAGGATCGAGTCCCCCAAGTCCCAACCCGCCTCTTCCAGCCGCTCGGCCCACTCCACGGCGACCACGGCGTCGGTCCGATACAGGTCCTCGAGGCCCAGGTCGGCCAGCGACGCAAAGGACAGGCGGTAGAGATCGACATGGTAGAACGCGACGCGACCTTGGTGCTCGTTGATGAGCGTGAAAGAGGGACTGCGGATCTCGGCCGGTTGCAGGCCGATGCCAGTCGCCAGACCTCGAACGAAGACCGTCTTCCCGGCACCCAACGGCCCGAACAGGAGAACCACCTCGCCACCACTGAGCTGCTCACCGAGCCGACGGCCCAGCTCCAGTGTCTGCTCGCTACTACGGCTGAGAAACTCGCGCGATCTGGCCATCTCGAGGTGCGCCTGGGTGGAGGTGATGTGTGGCGATCAGAAATCCTCTTCTTCCAACTCCGCCCGCAGGGAGAGAAAAACATCGGGCAGAAGATCAACCAGGTCTCCGGCAATGAGGGCCACTTCACCCAGCTCATCAACCGCCAGATCGCCGGCAGCCCCGTGCACGAACACACCGAGCTCCGCTGCCGATCCCGGCTCCATTCGCTGAGCCAGAAAAGCCGCAATGAGGCCGGTCAGTACATCGCCCGATCCACCGGTCGCCATTCCCGGATTGCCCGTGGGATTCAAGACCAGCGACCCGGCCGGATGCGCTAGCACGGTGCGATGGCCTTTCAATACGACCAGCGCGTCGGACTCGGTAGCCAAACGCCTTGCGCTGGCCAGGCGGTCGCTCTGCACATCGCCGGTGGAGCACTCCAGCAGACGCGCCATCTCGCCCGGGTGGGGCGTCAGGATGCGCGGCGCTCCCGCCTTGGCGACAAGGTCGAGATTCCCCGCCAGAGCATTGAGTCCATCGGCATCGATCACAGTCGGCACCCCTGCCTGTCCGACGATCTGGCGTACCGCCTCCGCAGTTTCTGCACTCGTCCCGACGCCGGGGCCGATCGCAAGGACATCAGTGCTCCCCACCAACTCGAGCACCTCGTCAACGGCGTCAAGGGCCAAGCCACCGCCGTCGGATGCACTTGGAAGTGGCCTGACGAGGGCCT
>CALAKE010000057.1 GCA_937922775.1 uncultured bacterium
ACTCCCAGCCCTGCGGCATAGAGGCCACACAGGCCCCGGTTGAACGATGTCAGATCTCCCTGCTTGGGATGATTGGTGAATAGAGCACGACTGTCGTCATGATTCCCGAGAACATCCTTCACGAAGCCATGCAGCGCCGACTTCGGTCCTACTTCGACGAAGATCCGGGCGCCGGTCTCGTAGAGACGATTCAGCCCTGCGACGAACTGCACGGGGGAGGCGATCTGGCGGCCCAGGATATCGATCACTTCGTCGGTAACGTCCGGACCCATCGGGTAGAAGTCGCCGGTGATGTTCGCGATGATCGGCAACACCGGGGATTGAATGTCGAGGCGACCGAGCACCTCGCGCAACGGGTCGATGGCTGGACCGACGATCTCCGTGTGGAAAGCGTGGCTCACCGGCAGCTTGGAAGCCCGAAAACCGGCATCTTGGCAAGCCTCGATCGCCGCGTCGACGGCGGCGGTTGCCCCGCCGATCACCGCCTGCCGGGTGCTGTTGATGTTGGCAACGACAACGTAACCGTCGATCGAGTCGACGATCTTCTCGATCTCCTCCAGCGGGCCGAGAATGGCCGCCATCGTGCCATTGTCCTCGACCGCCACCTGCGCCATTCCCTGACCACGGGCGCTAACGGCCTCGAGAGCGTCGGCGAAAGAGAGCGCTCCTGCGCCGACGAGGGCGCCGTACTCACCCAGACTGTGCCCCATCACCATATCGGGGGTGATGCCGTAAGCGGCGAGCAGTCGCGTCAAGGCGACGTCCACAGTCAGCACGGCCGGCTGGGTGATCTCGGTCTGGCGCAGATCCTCGGAGGCTCGCGCCATGGCCTCCTCATCATCTTCGTCGATGAAGATGTAGTCAGTCAGAGGCTTACCAAGCAGTGGGGTCATGATGCGGTCGGCCTCCTCGAAGGTCTCGGCCACGATGGGCTCGACATCGCGGAACTCGGCCAACATGTTGACGTACTGGGAGCCTTGGCCCGTATACAGGAAGGCAACCTTCGGGGACTCGCCCTCGTCGACGAACATCCCTTGCGCCCGGGAGGCAGACCAAGCGGCGCTCCGATCACGCTCGAGCTCCTTCAGGGCTTTCGGTGCCTTCTTGATGAGATCTTCGGCGTCGAGATAATCAACCGCGACACGGACAGGAGCGAGGAGATCGGCCTCCCAGGGCGGCAGAGGTGGCAACACTTCGCCTGAGGCGGCGTCGCGAGCGGCCCGTTCGAGACGAGCGGCGAGAGCGACACGATCATCAGCGCCGAGCACCAACGCGCCCCGTGGAGGAGCTTTCAGGGCCGCCCGAGGGCCATGTGCGTCGACCGCACTGCCCACGGCAATCGTCGTCTTACGCGCAACTTCCGTGATCCCGGGCACATACTCCTCCAGCACCATGTGAAAGTTCGTACCTCCGAACCCGAAGGCACTCACTCCGGCCCGCCGCAACTCGCCGTCGTTCTTCTCCCACGGCTGCAGCTCCGAATTGACGTAGAAGGGGGAACTGCCCCAGTCGATGTTTGGATTCGGGCTTTCAACGCCCAGGCTCGGCGGCAGCATCTTGTGGTGCAATGACAAGGCCGCCTTCAACAGGCCGGCCGCGCCCGCCGCACCTTTGAGGTGCCCGATGTTGGACTTCACCGACCCCAAGGGAACCGAGCTTGCCGGCAGGCCCATGCCGCGAAACGCATCGCCCGTGGCCTCCAGTTCGACGATGTCACCAACTCGCGTTGACGTCCCGTGGCCCTCGAGGAGATCGCCCGGGACCGCCACTAATCCGGAACGGTTCCAGGCACGTTCGACAGCAAGCCGTTGGCCAATGGGGTTGGGCGCCGTGATTCCCTTGCCCTTGCCATCGCTGGCCCCCCCGAACCCGCGGATCACCGCATAGATCTCGTCGTCGTCACGTACCGCATCTGCGAGCCGCCTGAGGAGGAAGATCGCAGCCCCCTCGCCCATGACAAAGCCGTCGGCGCCCTCCGCATAGGGTCGACTCCCGCCCGGCGACAGCGCGCCGATCTTGCAGAACTTGATAAAGCTCGAGGCACTCATGTTGGCGTCGATTCCGCCCGTAATCACCGCATCGAAATCGAAATTCTCGAGCCCTTCGATGGCGGCGGTCATGCCGGCCATCGCCGAGGCACACGCAGCGTCGACGATGTAGTTCGGACCATGAAAGTCGAAGACGGCGGCGACACGGCCGGCGATGATGTTCGCCAGCTCGCCCGGCATGGTGTCTTCGTTGATGTCGGGAAAACGATCGAGGATGCGCCCGTGCAGCTCGCCCTTCACCGCCTCCTGAACGGAATCTGGTAGCGCGGTGAAGCTCGGTGAGTTGCCCAGCTCTCGGGCGTACTCAGGGAAGAAGACCCGCAATGCGGTCATGTAGTGCTGATCACCCGCCATGGCGTTGCCGAAAATCACGGCCATGCGATCCGGATCCAAGGGGCGCTCCGGGTAACCGTAGTCGGCCAGTGCCTCGCGAGCTCCAATGATCGCCCACTTCTGGGCACGATCCATGGCTTCGCTGACCCGAGGGGGTATCGGCATTCGCCACCGTAACGGATCCCAATCCCAATCGCGCACCCAGCCACCGATCTTTGAATAAGAACGGTCAGGCACTTTGGGATCAGGGTCGTAGTAGAGCGCGGGATCCCAACGATCGGGCTGCACGTCGCTGATGCTGTAGCGACCGCTCTCGAGGTTGTTCCAGAAAGTAGGGGCATCGGGAGCGTCGGGAAGCACCGCTCCTACGCCTACGATTGCCACGGCTCTTCGCAGAGTTTCAGCCATAATCGATCACAGTTTCGATGACGCCGGCTTGCTCGCTCTTACTTATGGCGGTCGTAGAGCACGTCGGCGATGGTGTCCATATCTATCAAGAGTCCTGCTTGGGCATGATGAATGGCGGCCAAGCCCAGAGCCGCTTCGAAACCTGCCAGGTCCGCATCGGTGATGCCATCGGCGCCCCGCACCCATTGCAGACCTTCTTCCGTCACCTTGGTGGCGGCGGTACGCGCGAAGACCCGGCTGATGACGGCCAATGTGGCCGCATCGAAACGCTGATCGGTCTTCGGGCTGAGCTGACCATCGGCCGCGCGAGCGGCCCGGCGGGCTGCAGCAGCGGCACACTCGGCGTAGGAAATCATCACGCCGAGACGCAAAAGGATGTGCTGGTTGCGTGTCAGGCGCCCAACGCGAGCGCGTTCCAGGACCTCTGCCAGCGCCCGCAGAGCCAGCGAGGCAGTGCCCGCACCAATTTCGGGGTGGGCTGCATGAAGTTGGTCCATGTCCTGCGCCTGCTTGTGATAGTACTGGCCGCGCGTCTTCAGGTGTTCCTGCCACCGGTCACGGCTGATGGTCATCTCCATGATCTCGGAGGTGCCTTCGTAGATGGTAGTGATCCGGACGTCGCGCTTGATCTTCTCCACCATGTACTCGCGCGTATATCCGTATCCGCCGAGAGCTTGGATGCTCGCCTCGGCGGCACTGTTGCCGAACTCGGTAGCCATGTACTTGGCGATCGCCCCCTCGGTGTTGAGAGTGCCCTCGCCCGCATCGATGCGCTCGGCGGTTTCCTCGATGTAGGCACGGCTCGCCTCGAGGTTGACCACCCAGGGCACGATCAGCTTGTGGGTATAACCCTGCTTCTCAGAAAGGGGGCCGCCGGCCTGAATACGATCCACGGAGTATGGAATGGCACGGTCGAGCGCGGCCCACCCTGCCCCCAAGCCGAACGCGGCCACCATCAAGCGCGTGTAGCCGAATACGACCTGGGCCTGGATCAATCCCTGGCCTTCCGCCTCGCCTACCAGGCTGTCGACATCTACGTAGACGTTGTCGAACGAAACCGTCGCCGTGTTGCTGGCGCGGATCCCGTGCTTGTCTTCGGGCTTGCCGTGGCTCAGGCCTTCGGTCCCCTTTTCGACGATGAACCAGCAAGGCCCGCCAGGCGCCATGGCCAGGACGCTGTACAGGTCTGCAAAACCTCCGTTGCTGATCCACTGCTTGTTGCCATTGATCGTATAGCCAACGACCTGCCCATCCTTCTCCACTCGATCGGCAACGGTCCGCAACGCACCCAGGTCGCTGCCGGCTTCGGGCTCGGTGGCGCAATAGGCCATCAGGAGCCCCTCGTTCGCGATGCGGCCTAGCCAGCGCGCCTTCTGCTCCTGGCTGCCGCCAAAGACGATCGGATCAGCTCCCAGGAATGTGGCGAGCACCCCGGTGGCAATGCCCAGGTCGACGCGAGCGATCTCTTCGCAGACCCTGTACACGTCGAAAGCGCCGCCTCCCATCCCGTCGAACTCCTCTGGGATGAAAAGAAGCTGCACGCCGAGTCCCTCCCCGCACATCTCGTTGACGATGTCGACGGGAAACTCGTCGTCATGGTCCAGCTCGAGCAACTTCTCGTCGGGCAGATAGCGCTCAGAGAATTCACGAATCGCCTCGACGGTGAGGTCGAGGGATTCGTAGTCGAGTCCACCCGTATTCGCTTCAGCGGATCCTTCTGCCATCTGCCCTGGGCCTTCCGAAGATTTCTTTCAGATCAGATCTTCCCGGCACCGCACCGTCCGAGCGACACACGAAGAAGGAGAGAATCCTAAAGAGTAATGGGGTCGGGTACTTTCAGCAATCCGAACGGGCGGTTCAATGATCCGTCCAAATCGTGTCCACGTCCACTCCGGGCGGCATTTCTCATCGCGTTTCGTTGCAGAAGCCAGGGAGACCTGCAGGTTGGCACGATAGGGCCCAAGTCCGTGGGACTGCCTTCCCAGTGACGGGTGCACTCCCTGATTGATGCATTTTTGTCTATGATGACCGGACTCTCGCATCTATTGACACTTCAGAGGCACCTCTTCGTGGATGACCTGACCGGACAGAA
>CALAKE010000058.1 GCA_937922775.1 uncultured bacterium
GATCTGCGATACCCAGCCCAGGCTGAGCCCTCCCTCCTCGGCGATTTCCCTCGTCGTCACCCACTCGCCAGGTCGCTCCAGAAGGATGCGCAGTGGGATCGTGGCCTTGTCGTGGAAGAGAGTGCGCAGTCGCTTGGGTACCGAGAACCTGTTGCGGTTTCCCGAAATCTGCGCCACGACGTTGTTGAAGCTGAGATAGACGTTTCCAGTGCAATCGACGAAACCAACGCCTGCTTCACGACAAACCTTCAGCCCCGCCGCGCCCATGTGCGGAACCAGCAGACCCGACCATGTGTCAGGGTCGTGGCGCAGTTCGCGGAGACGTGGCAGGAGTCCCCGAATCAGACGTGGTTCGCCGGAGGCGACGGGCACGAAAAGTAGCCGTCGCACGGGACCCTCGATCTCAGCGAGATCAACCTGTACCAGGCTCGGGTCGAGCCGTGAAGGGGCGACCTTGACCGTCGGCACCAGCAGGTCGGGTAGGATATCGCGCCAATGGCTCAGCAGGAACGAGCGAACGTCAGCGGCGGTTCTGAGAGGGGAAGCCACCTTCACACCCCCGCGTGGATCAGCGTTGAGAGGAATCGACCAACTCGCGCCGGTGGCGCAGTGAAACGACCTCGGCGGCCATATCGTAGGGAAGCCGGCCACTGGCCTGAACACTCTGCCGGCTGTTCGCATCGACTGTTATCGTCACCATATCTGAGGGGGCGCCACTGTCATCCCGATTGATGACCCGGTCATCATCATCGAGGAGCTCCAAAATAACCCGCACCTGGTAGGCCCTGTCTGTTTCGTTGACCACATTCACCGACCACTCGAAATGGGCCGTGTCCTCGCGGGCATCCGTCCAGTCGAATGTCTGGTCCACGAGGCGGACGTCGGGCGTGTCCTGTGCGATAGAGAGGCCTGCAACGGTCGACAGTAAGGCGACCAGGACCAGCGTCCGGATGACGGGAATCGTGTCGATGCGTCCTGCCAGTTTCATGCGAACCTCTCTCATCGGAGCGGGGTCCATCGCCCCTGTTCTTGGGTGGCTAATGACATGCTAACAGGCTCCCGAGACGGGGGTCAAAAGACCCCGTGCCGGTGTTCACCAGTCGCCTCTGTCGCGCCCATCAAATCACTGGAAGACCACGGGATCGACGGGAACAATGGATGCGGAGAGGCCGGGGAAGGTTATTGTACGGTTCCCTCGTCATCCGGCCACGGATCATCCACCACCGGAACGTCGTCGTCCCAGATCGGGTCGACATTGGGGTCATGGTCCTCCGTTCGTGGGCGCCGGTGAGGAGAGGAATAGTCAGCGCTGCTCGGCTCAGCTTCGAGTTGCCATCGCTCGTGAAGAGGTTCCGGCAACTCCTGCAGGAAGCGAGATGGCTGCTGGACGATGGCCGCCCCATGTCCCCCCGGCTTCATGATGGGGTAGCAGAGGTAGAGCTCGTCGCGGGCGCGGGTCATGGCGACATAGAAAATGCGGCGCTCCTCTTCTTCCCCTCCGGGCTCATCGAGGGCACGGGGATTGGGAAACATACCTTCGGCCAGGTGCACCAGAAAGACGATGTTCCACTCCAGCCCCTTGGACTGGTGGATGGTCGACAGGACAATGCCGGCTTCCTCGTCACGGCCACCACCGGAGACGTCCTGGCCATAGAGCTCACCGAGCAGCAAGAGCTCTTCCAGCAGGGCGTGCACGGAGCTGTATTGGGTCGCGAAAATCGCCAGTTGTTCCAGATCCTCGATGCGCGACTCGAAGTTGTCGAAGCGACCCGCGGCATAATCACCGTAGGTCGAGCCCAGCACCGCGTGGATGGCCGTTTCGGGATCTTCTCGTGCCTCGAGAACGCGTTCCAGGGTTTCCATGAAGGTCCCCCACCCCGGGCGCGCCCGAGAATTCAGCAGCCCTTCTGATTCTCGCAGGCGTTCCAGCAGATTCTCGGCGTCAGGGCTTTGCTGCCCCGCTTGCTTCCAGATGCGCTCCGCAGTGACATTGCCGATACCCGTTTGTAGCAAGAGAACTCTGCGGAAGGCCACTTCGTCTCGAGGGTTCTCCATGAGCCGCAAGTGAGCGACCACGTCCTTGATATGTGCCTGTTCGAAGAAGCGCAGTCCTCCCCTCACCTCGTAGGGGATGTCGTACCGAAGCAGAGTCGTCTCCACAGAGAGCCTGTGGCTATGGGCCCGGTAGAGGATGGCGATATCCCGAAGCTCGGTGCCCTCGTCCCGCAGCTGCAGAATCCGTTCGGCCACGAACGCAGCCTCCTGCTCCGGGTAGCTGCACGCTACGAGGGCCGGAAGCATACCGTCGTCGCGGCGTGCTCGAAGTGTCTTCTCGTACTGCTCGCTATTGTTGTGAATGCTGGCGTTGGTCAGTTCCAGGATCTGAGGCGTGCTGCGGTAGTTGACCTCGAGCCTGAAGACCTCAGTTTCCTGATTGCGTTCGGGGAAACGCAGAATGTTGTCGTAGTTGGCCCCGCGGAAGGCGTAGATGCTCTGTGAGTCGTCTCCGACGACCATCAGATTGCCTCCCTGAGTGTTCGCCAGCGTCTCGACGATTTCGGCTTGAACCAGATTGGTGTCCTGGTACTCGTCGACCAGAATGTACTGGAACTGATTGCCGTAGCGCTGACGTATCTCCTTGTGCTCAGTCAGCAGCTCGAGCCAGAACAGCAGGAGATCGTCATAGTCCATCGCGTTGGCGGCCTGCTTACGTTCGCGGTAGCGATCGGCGATTTGGACAATGAGCTCCTCCCATTCAAGAAACCGGCCATAGCGGGTCTCCAGGAGATCCTCCAGTGGTACGCGAGTGTTCGCCTGCAGTGATAGCAGGCTGGTCAGGACCCGCGGCGAAGGGAATCGACGCTGTTCAACGGGAACCTCCACGTCGGTCATACAGATGCGCATCAGGTCGCGCTGGTCGGCCTCATCGAGGATGGAAAAGCTCTCGCTGTAGCCGAGTGCCTCCGCATGGCGACGCAGCAGGCGTGCTCCAACCGCATGGAAGGTACCCCCCCAGAGATGATGCGCCTCGAGTCCGGTAAGCTGGCTGACCCGGCGGAGCATCTCTCTCGCGGCCTTGTTGGTGAAGGTCACAAGCAGGACCCGGTCGGGCGGAACGCCCTGCGACAGAAGGTAGGCGGTACGGTAGGTCAAGGTGCGAGTCTTGCCCGATCCGGCCCCCGCCAGGACAAGCTTGGGCCCCTCGCTGCACTTCACGACAGCGAGCTGCTGCTCATTCAAGTCGTGCTCAAAATCGACGTTGAGCGTAGCCTGCGCGCGCTGCGGAAGAACGAATCGTCGCGCCATGGCGTCAACGGGCGGGCGCGGGCAACGAATGGTCCATCAGGGCCCAGATGGGGCTGCCGGGGCGCAGCATGCGAAGCCCTTCCACTAGCCTCCAGCGGGGATCGAGGGTCGATTGCCGCGCCATGACGGTGCTGGAGGCCATCAGTCGTGAGATCTGTTCAAAGAGACTGCGTCGGGGCGGATAGACGCGCAGCATCACACTGCGGCCTCGCCTGATGCCGGCTTCGATACGGGCAGAGACTACGGCCTCCCGTAGACCACCGATCTCGTCGACGAGGCCGTTCTCGACTGCCTGGGCGCCGGTCCATACACGGCCGGCCGCCAGCGCGACCACTTCCTCCGCGGTCATGCCCCGGCCTTCCGCGACCCAATCGACGAATTCCTGGTAGGCAATCAACATGTTGCGCTCTAGCAGCTCGGCCTGGTCGGGGCGCAGGGGAACGGCATCGGAGAAGAGATCGGCGTTCTCGCCGCGCTTCAGGATCTCGTGGTTGACACCGAGCATCTCATAAGTGCCGGCGAGATTGAGTCGACCCATGACCACGCCGATCGACCCGGTATAGGTAGCCCGGTCGGCAAAGATCTTCGTTGCGGGGCTGGCGATCCAGTAGCCTCCCGATGCCGCCACATCCGACATGCTGACGATCACCGGCTTCTGCTCAGCGGCAAGCTGGGCCTCACGACCGATGATGTCAGCCGCCGACATGACTCCTCCAGGGCTGTCGATGCGCAGTACGATGGCACGCACGGAGCGATCCAAGCGCGCCTGACGGATGTATCGTGCGATCGTGTTGCCGGCCGCGATGTTGCCGGCAAAGAGCGTGTCTTCGGTATCACCCGGGACGATCATGCCGTTGACATGAATCAACGCGATTACGGGCGCCGTCCCGAGCAGCCCGGAGAAGGCTGAGCCAGAGGAGATTTGCAGATACTGTCGGACGTCGAGCTTCCGGTGTCCGCGGCCCACCTCCTCTCTGAGACGGTCGTCGATATCCGAGCGGTAGCCGAGCTCGTCGACGAGCCCATACTCGAGGGCGTCCGCGGGCAGAAGCACACCGCGGTCATACGCCGAGCGCAAGCGCGTGGGGTCGAGATCACGAGCCGTGGCGACCTCGTCGATCCAGCCTTCATACAGGCTGTCGAGCAGGCTTTCGCTCATCTCTCGCTGTGCGTCACTGAGCTCCTGACGCGTAAAGGAGTGCATCGCCGTCTTGAAGGGGCCGCTGTGAAACGCCTCGAATTGGATTCCCAGGGTGTCGAGGAGGTCTCTGTAGAAGGCCTCCTGAATCAACATGCCCAGTGTAAGTTGGCCCGTGGGTATCTGATAAACAGTGGATGCGGCGCTGGCTAGATAGACGTCGGTCCCGGAGCCGATTTCCAACAGCGCCAACAACGGCTTACCCGACTCCCTGAAGACCTCGAGTGCGGCGTGGACCTCCTGAGCCTTGCCTTGCCCTCCGACAAACGGCCCAACTTCGAGAAAGAGGGCGGAAACGCGACGATCAGTAGCTGCCCGGCGGATGGCGACATCGAGCTCACGTACTGTGAGAGGCGAGGCGAACGGGCCGCTTCCCCGAACTTCGGCGAGCGCTCCAGCGAGCTTCACCTCGAGCACCAG
>CALAKE010000059.1 GCA_937922775.1 uncultured bacterium
AACAAGCACGTTTCCACGTGCTCCGGTCGATCCCGTCCTCGCGCGCTGATCGCCGGATGGCGAGCACGGAGTCTTGGCTGAGACGACCTTGACGGCGGTCTCGAAGGTACTGCCACGCACATTCCAAGCCGACAACAATGCCGGCCGAGACGGCAGCAACCAAGATCGCCACAGGTACCCGCACTCCGAAGAACATGCCCAGATCGCCAGCCTCTATCGTGCCATCCACGACGAGGCTTCTCAGGAAGAACACGACGCCGGTCAGGAATGCCATGTGGAAGCTCATGAAGTCGTGATTCGCCAAGATCCAGTGGCCCTGCAGATGATGAACATTCGTCCGCTCGTCGGCGAAGCCGTAGAGGTGGTCTTCGTCGACAGGCTCCCGGAGCGCTTCACGCACGATCTGGGCGACCTCCTTGCCTTGTGCTCGTGCCATCAGGCGCGCGGCCAGAATGGATCCCGCCGCGATCGGTTGCATGCCGAGGCCAGCCTTGCGAACCAGGGCTTCCCTAACCTGGCTGCGGCGAGCAAGAACCTCCGGATCTTCGACCTCTGATGTCGCTCGACCGAGGCAAAGCTCCTCGGCGGTTATCTGCGGCAGAAGCAGCTGAGCTCCGAGCTCTTCATGTTCAGCACGATCCTTCTCCACCGCCAGCAGCGCCCGGTCGACATCCACTAGGGACGCCAACTCCCAGATGCTCTTGCCCAGAAACATCGGGGCAATGAGCGTGTCGAAGTGGTCAATCGCGAGCCTGACGCCTTTGCCCTGATACTCGCGTTCCTCGCCGTCGACCAGGTGCGCCGCCTCACGGAGGGTGCAGGCCTCCTGGCGCGTTGCGAATCTTCCCACCGGCACGTCGACGGTGATTTGATCGCCGTCGCTCAGTGTCGCAATCACGCTCATCGTCGGCAGGCGCGCGTTGGTCAACCGACTGTAGGCCTTCACGTCGACGATCCTGATGTCGGAGACGCCCCGATCGGGCTTGCCGATGGGAATCCCTCGATTGAAGACCTCCATGACCTCCTCTTTGTGGGAGATCTTGTCCAGAACCTCGACGTTCCGGGCGCCCCCGAAGCTGTCGAGGACTGCACCGAGGCCCAGGGCCAGGTCGGCCTCGAGGGGATCCGTGGTCGAAGCCGGCGATCTGCCCATCATGATCTGGAGCCCTTGCCGATCCGCCTCGGCGGCGGCCGCCACGACCTCGGAGATGGTCCCGACCTGAGCCGGTGTCAACAACACTACGTCCATCAGATCGGTGAGCTTGCGGGGCCCTTCATCCGGCGCCGACGCGGCAAGCTGCTCGCTCAGCCTCCGCATTTGCTCGGCACTGCTGTTGACTAGGTTGCCGGCAACGACGATTGCGTCGCTGCCGAGCTCCTGCTTGAGCATCCAGTATCCGAGTAGGTCGTCCTCGGCGAACGGGTTGATGAAGAGGCGCACGCCGTAGGTCCGGTGCCAATGCAGGTAGAGCTCTCTCAGTTCGTTCGAATCGAGCTCGAGCTTGTCTCCTTCCTTGAGATCGAACAGATACTTGCCGGTCTCATTGGTGCGCCGGACTCGCCGGTAGGCTGCGGAGAGCTCATCCGCTTGGGGTGCAATCCCGAGGATGACCTGCGGCTGGCCCGCCTCCGCGGGTGTACCGTGAGAAACGCCGCCGACGTCCTGCACGGCCTGGGCCAACGCCTGAATCGCCTCCTCGTCGCTGAGTGGCGGCGTCGGCGATGGCTTCACGCCGGCCTCGAGCTGAATGGAGCCCGGGGCGAACGTTCCTCGCTCCGACCCACTGGGAGAAAGCCCCAGGTGGGTTAGGCCCGGGGTCTTTTGCAGCAGGATCTTGATGCGATCCTGCACGGCGCTAACGAAAATCTCAGAGAATCGCTCATCGCCGCCTGTCACGATGATGCCGAACTGACCCAGCGATACGTTCGCGCCCGTGCCGCGGCCTTCGAGGATCGAACGGAATTGGTGTGGCTGCAACAATGGCTCGCAAACCGTGCCGCCGGAGGTCTGGATGGGAACCTCTGCCACGCCCATTCGCGTCGATGAATCGACCAGCTGCCTGAGCAGCGACTCGTCCAAGTGGGAGGCCGCTGGCTCGGCGTGCGAGCTTCCGCGTTGTTGTTTCTGCGTCCGGACTTCTTCCTGGTATTTCCTATATGCGTCGTTGTCCGTCCGGTGGATGTCCAGGGCCGCAACGCCACCAATCATGAAGGTCAGCCGCAGAGCGTATTGGATCCACTCCGGATAGCTACCGGCGAGAAAGATCGCGAGGATCAGCAGCGGGACACCCAGGCCGAGGGCGAAATCAGCGATGCGCTTGCCGACCTGTGGGCCCCTGGCCTGTACAGCGATATTCGGCGCGGCTGTGCGGACGAAGAGATTGGGCGTGAAGAGGTTCCCTGTTTGGTCGACACCCGGGTAGCGGCCGTAGGGAATGGTGACGAACATACGGACGTACCACGCCAGTCTGCGGCGCCGGTCCGTCCAGCTGAGCTCTCGCCATGGCCGGTCGTCGACTTTGTCCTCGAGTCCGCTGGTGCGAACGCGATCAACAACATCGGTAGCGAGGATGCCTTGTCGCCGCGCCTCCAGGTAGTGCCCCATCATGTGAGCCGCGATGACCGTGTGACGGGCGAGGAACGCCAGCAACACCGAGAGGGGAAGCTCGCTGAGCAGAAACGCCCCAACTCCGGCAGGCGTCAACACTCCCGACCAGACCAGAGATGAAAGGAAGAACAGGACACCCGACAGGAATACGGCATGAAAGGCCATGAACCTGTGGTTGGCGAGGACCCAGCCGGACTCGAGATGGGCGGGCAGACGGCTAGTCGCGTCGCGCTCGCGGCGGTTGCCGCGTGGGCGCAGCGTCGTGGCTTTGGCTGCTACCTGACGCAATGGAGCGCTACCCATTAATAAGGACCGAGGCCCCCTCTGCGACCCTGGGAAATGGGGTACGGCTCAGTTGGGCCAGAGTGTAAGAAACATGCGCGGGCTCTGCAACAGGCAAGCGCGAGTGCTGTGCGCTTTCTTGCTCAATCGTGAGCATAGGCGTACATACAGAGCGGATTCACCCGGATCTTCGTTGGCAATGCCTTCCGTACCTCGTTAGAGTTCAGGAATCTGCGAGTCGGAAGGAGGACCGCCCTGAGCTCGAGAGATCGAGACCTGCCCGGAATCATCTATCTCATCGTCTTGCTGCTGGTCTGCCTCTCCTTTGGCTGGGGCCCAGCTGAGCAGGAATCGGCGGCAGATCCTCACGCATTGGCTGCGGCGTCGTTGTCACGAATCGAGGGCGAGATCGAGCTCGCGGGCCTACAGGCTGTGGTTGAAGTCTTGCGCGACCGTTGGGGAGTGCCGCACATTTACGCCGAAAACGTCGACGATCTGTTCTTCGCGCAGGGGTTCGTCGCCGCCCAGGACCGGCTGTGGCAACTCGACATGTGGAGGCGTTGGCTCGAGGGACGCAGCGCCGAGGTCGCCGGCGCGGATCGTTTCGAAGTCGACCGGATCATGCGCCTCTTGTCCTGGCGAGAAGGCCTGACCGATGCCGAGCTCGCCAGCTACCACCCCGAGAGCGAGCGCATCCTGTCGGCGTTTGCGGCCGGCGTCAATGCGTTCATTGAGCACCGCGGAGACAACCTCCCGGTCGAGTTCCGCCTTACCGGGATTCGCCCCGAGCCGTGGACGGCCAGGACTCCAACGCTGCGCACGACGCTCACCGGAGTCGGTGGCAGCATTGTGGCCGACCTGCGACGCGCCCGGCGGGTTGCTGAGCTAGGCGCTGAGGAGGCCAACCGTCGAGATTCTCCCGACCCGTTCTACGAGCTCGCGATACCACGGGGACTCGATCTTTCGGTGATCACCGAGGAGGTCCTCGAGGCTTTCTCCAACAGCGCGGGGCGTGGCTTCGATGTACCTCTGCTGCCGGAGTACCCGACGTTGGAAGCGCAGGCGGAGCAGTGGACCTTCCCTCTTCCCCCCGGGCACCGTGACGAAATCGGAAGCAACAATTGGGTGATCTCTGGCGCGCTGAGCACCTCGGGCAAGCCGATGCTCGCCAACGACCCGCACCGGCAGGTTGGTAATCCGGCGCTCCGCTACCTTGCTCACCTCGACGCCCCGGGCTGGAGTGTCATTGGGGCCGGCGAGCCGGCGCTCCCCGGCATCGCCATCGGCCACAACGAGCACATCGCCTGGGGATTGACGATTGTTGGAACCGACCAGATCGATGTCTTCGTGGAGCAACTCCATCCGGACGATCCCTCACGGGTGCTGTACCGGGGCGAGTACGAGCCGCTACATGTAGAGCACGAGACGATCGAGGTGCGGGGTGAGGCGCCCCGCGATGTCACCTTCGAATTCAGCCGCCACGGCCCGATTCTCTATAAGGATATCGAGCACGGAGTCGCCTTCGCGGTCCGGTCGTTCGCGCAGGAACCAGGAACCGCGCCCTACCTCGGCTCGTTGCGTGTCAATCAGGCATCGAATTGCCTCGAGTTTCTCGACGCCATGGACGGCTGGAAGTCGCCCTCTGAGAACATGATTTGCGGTGACGTCGACGGCAACATCGCCTGGCGCGCCGCGGCACTGACCCCGAATCGAACGGGGCCGACGCCCTGGTACGGTCGGCTGCCCGTGCCCGGCACCGGCGAGTACGAGTGGGACGGGTTCCGTGACGACCTTCCTGAGGAGCTCAACCCCGAGCGTGGCTGGATCGCTACGGCAAACCACAACATCCAACCGCCCGGCTTTCACCCGCCGATCATGTTCAAGTCGGGCCCGACATATGCCCGCTTCGAACGGCTCGCCGCCATGCTGTCTGCGGGAGGCAGCAACGACGGTCTCTTCAGTGTCGAGGACTTCGAGCGCATGCAGCACGATGCCTACTCCAGCGCCGGAGCCAGCGCAGTGCGGCTCTTCAGGGGCTGGAGCTCGAGCGATGAGAATATCGAGTGGGCCCGGCAGCAGATCGCCGATTGGGACGGCGTCTTTGATCGCTCGAGTACAGCCGCGGTTCTGTACATCACCTGGCGGCGGGAGGTCTTGGGAGAAGTTTCCGAACTCCTCGGTGCGGTCAGCAGATCAACCACCGCCGATTCGCAGGCTGTTGTCGAAGATGGCCTGCGATCCGCGATCGCCCGTCTTACCGAGCAATTCGGCGCGGATCGCAGCCAGTGGCGCTGGGGCCGGCTCAATGTGCAGGGTTTTCGGCATTCGTTGCTGGGTGCATTCGACCTGCCCGAGGTTGAGAAGACCGGAGGCGCCGGAACCGTGTACGCCAACGGCGCGACGTTTCGGGAGATCTTCGACCTTGCCGATTGGGACGGCGGCGTTGCGACCACAGCTCCCGGCCAGTCGGGCCAACCGGGTGGCCCTCACTACGGTGACCTGATCGAGGGCTGGGCGAACGGCGAGTACTTCCCGCTCGCTTTCAGCCGTGCCGCCGTCGAGGCGGTAACCGCACACCGGCTGGTGCTGAGGCCAGCCTCCGAGTAGAGAGTATTAGCGAGTCGCCGCGTGGGGGGCCATCATGTTGACATCGCGGCCGCGGGCTAGTGCCAGATGTCGGGCTGGTTGTTGTTGCTGCTCCACATCTGGATCGAAATCAGCCAGGAGCCGTCATCCTGCCTGGTCAGCACTTCAACGAACTTCTGGTGAAACTGGACCGGTTCTCCCGCGCCCTGCGGTTCGTATGTGCCCATCGAGACCCATCGTCGCACCGCCAGATCGCCGCTGATCTTGACGGTTACGTCGGTGCTCGCCGCGATTTCGAACGTCCAGTTCGAAAAGAACTCGTTGGCCCACTCACGAATGGCATCACGCCCGCTAACGAGTGATGAATGTGGAGGCATCCAGATAGCATCTTCAGCAACGCCGAGAATGTAGGCATCGGCCTTCTCTGCCGGCGTGGGCGCATTCTGGAAAGCTTCGAACCGTTCAGATCTGAGCTCGTTGATGGCAGCGATGTCGGATTCGAAGCTCACCGCGCGGGGCGCCTGTGATGGTATTGCTCGCGAAGAGTCCTCTGCCGCGGGGGCGCAACTGACGAGCACGAGCATCAAGACCGACAGAGCGGCACGGCACAATCTCATCGGAACCTCCTCCCGTGCGTACTGGGTACATGGCAGTGGTCTGTTGCCCCTGCGTCAAGACCCTTGACAGGAATCCACACCAGAAACCTACTGCAAGTCAGACAGGGGAACAATGGCCGGAACGGCCTGTCCCGCGGCACCCCCAATGCTGCTCTCCATCGGTTTGGGCTTCCCGGGGCGCTCACGGTTCTGCAAGAATGGCCCCTTTCTGCACAAGCTGGCCGAGAGAGGGAGGAACAAATGTCACAGGATCGCCGTGCGAGCAGTGTGCGCGACTTTCCTCGCCGTCAGGTCGTGGGCGTGGAGTTCCAACGCATGTTGGGGCTCTGATCATGCCGTTCCCTGTCGCGCACTCGCTTGCTGGCAGCACCATCTACGCGGGACTCGATGCCGACGGCAGCTTGATCTCATGGAGGCGACTGATGCTTGCCGTCATCATCGCCAACGCTCCTGATCTGGACTTTGTCCCCGGGATCCTGATCGGCAATCCCCATCGCTTTCACCACAGCATC
>CALAKE010000060.1 GCA_937922775.1 uncultured bacterium
TTGGCGCGGTTCACCAGCATCATCCGGCTCAGCTCCGCCTGGGTCAGCCCGGCGTCTTCGTCCGCTTGGCGCAGAAGTAGCTCCATCAGGTTGAACTGGACGCTGGTGATTCCGTAGGCGGCAAAGAACTCGTCGGCGCGCTTCTTCATCTGCGAAGAGGTGTAGTAGATGTTCAGCAGCGCCTCGTGAGCGGGCACCTTGAGCGGCCGCTTGAGTCCGAGCTCTTCTGTGAGTGCCATGTGTGTCGTCCGCTCTCATGAAGGTCGATTGTATATAGCTATATAATATATATACAAAGTATAGGTCCGTGCGAGGTGCCCGTCAAGTTCCTTCTGGCGATCTGTCGGCGCGCGCGGACTCTTATTTTTCTGCATGCGCGTTCACCTACTACTCCTTGAGGTATGATGCGGGACCCCAAAAGGAGTGGTCCGAGACCCTTCAATTGACCGCCGGATTCGTATCCGGCTTCGGAAAAGTGACCATGAAGCCTTCGATCTCCTGGTTATTCGTCAGCGTCATCCTGCTCCCGGCCACGGTGGCGGCGGTCGCCTACCCGCCGCCCGCCGGGTGCCACCCTTCAAAGAAGGCGACCCCCGGGCAATTCGCCCGAGGGTCGCTGAACCTCACAGCTTGGCGGGGGTTGTGGCCTCTCCGCCGGCAATCGCCTTCCGCGTAACTAGCCCTGCATGCCCTGCAGCACGCCCGCCGCCTCCTCATCCTCGATGACGGGTGTGATGTCGAGGTCGCACAGGTCGCCCCACTCCGTGGCGTAGCGGTACATAGCGGCCACGTCGTCACCCTCGAGCAGCACGAAGCCGAACCTGCCAGCCGCGGCGTGCCAGCGATTCAGCATCGTCAGTCCTTCGCCCGGGCCACCGCCCGTCTCCAGAAAGCGTGAGATCGCGTCGTCGATGTCGGCACTGCCGATCTGGTACGTCATCATGAACTTCATGGTCCCCTCCCTTATTCGTTGTCTTCCGCCATCCGTTCTTGTCAGGCGGTGGGGTCGAGTTGTTCTGCAAGGCGCCGGATTCTAGCGGCCGATTCCTCATATCGACATGTGCGGGCGCAAATCAGCTATTCCACCCCTCGCTGTAGGAGTTTCCTCGAGAACTGAGCAGACTGCCTCATCGTTTCATTGATTGCTGTTGCAGACGCTCTTAGTATTCCCTCAGACGCGGCGCCATTCGACCTGAAGACACCAGATCTCACAGTCCCACCAGACCCTGGAGTTGCCATCATGAGCAAGAGTGAAATCCACCTTCATTCGCGACGCCGGATTCTCGCTTCGCTTCCTCCGTTGGCCTGCTGCGGAATGGCCGCACCACTCCTCGCCAAAATTTCAGTCGGTCAGCCGGGGTCTGTGTCGGAAAGGACTTCGGTGCAGGAGAAGCCGGGCTTCTGGGGGCCCTATACACCTGAGGAACAGAAAGCCATCGATGCCTCCGTGATGGCTCAAGACGTTCTCAACTACGTGGGGCACGGCTATGGCTGCGCGGAGTGTTCCTACATGGTGGGGCTGAGATACATGGGTGAGCCGGAGGAACGGCTCAGCGCGGCTGGGGTTTTCAGCGGCGGGTTCAGCCAGGGTGACCTCTGTGGATTCCTCACGGGTAGCATGATGGCTATTGGCGTCGCCGCCGGGAAGCTTCACAAGGACCGGCAGGCGATGCGCGAATTCTCCCGGCCGTTGGCGAAGGAGTATTGGGAGTGGTGGGAGTCGCGCGGACCGCTGCACTGCAGTGGCTTGCGCGAGCTGTACTCCGGCGACGAGCAATTCGTGCGGATGGGGCAGCGGGCGGTGACGAAGCTGGAAGAGTTGATCGCCCCGGCCCGCTCCACCTTCACTTGAACATACACAAGTGTATGGTGACAGGTTTGGCGCCGCATGGTTTAACAATATGAGGATCCGGCGGTTGACCTATTCCAAGAGAAAGACCTGTAGTGGCCAAGACGAATTTGACCCGCGAAGACTGGCTCGCAGAGGCTCTCGAAGTGTTGTCATCAGAGGGCGTGGGCGGCGTGCGCGTTCTGTCTTTGGCCAAGTCGCTGGGTGTGACCCGCGGCAGCTTCCACTGGCACTTCAAGGACCGCGACGAGTTTCTCGAGGCCCTGTTGGAGTATTGGCGGCTCGAGATGACGGAGTCGGTCATCGATTACATCGATCGGATCGATGGCGAGCCACGCGAGCGAGTCCGCGAGTTGGCACATTTTGTGGTCCAGACCGGACGTACTCACTACGACCCGGCCGTACGCGCTTGGGCGCTGGCGGATCCGATGGCTCGTGATGTCGTGCAAGGGGTCGACGAGCGGCGCGTCAGGTACGTGGCCAGCCTCTTCGAGCAGGTCGGGTTCTCGCCTGAGGAGGCGGTTTCCAGGGGAGGTATGCTCGTCGTCTACCTCATGGGAGAGGGGCTGATTCTCCAGGGCCGCCCCCTTGAGGAGAGGCTCCGCCTCCTCGACCGGCAGCTCGCCTTGGTCCTCGAGAGCAGCTAGCGGCCTACCACCAGGTGGCCGTCAAGTCCAGGAATCCGTCGATCTCTGCGGCATTGTTGAAGAGTGCTGGGCCGACCCTCACCTGGCCACTCTCCTCGCGCACGGTTGCCTGAATGCCGGCATCCTCGAACGCACGCGCGACCATTCCGTGGTCACGGGCGTGCTCGAAGGTCACGATTGCCGACTCGTTGTCGGGCGGCGTCAGCACCTCGAACCCCTGCTCTGTCAGGCCCTCATGCAATCGCGCTGCGAGGCCGACGGTGTGACGCTCGATGTTTCTCACGCCCACGTCGAGCAAATAGTCGAGGCCGGCGCAAAGTTGGAATATGGCGCCGAAGGCCGGTGTCGCATACATGTACTTGTTCGCGTCTTCATGTAGCTCGAAGCGAAAGTCGCCAAGATTGCGGGCGACGCTGAAAGCCCCCAGACGATCGGGCTTCACCAAATCCAGAAGGGATTCCCGCACGTAAAAAGGTGCAACGCCGAATCCTCCCAACAGCCACTTGTAGGTTCCCGAGGTCAAGAAGTCGATGCCGACCTCCTCGACATCGAGCGCCAGCATGCCGATTCCCTGAATGGCATCGGCGTAGAGGTAAGCGCCGTGAGCATGGGCCAGGTCAGCCAGCGCCTTCAAATCGTGGCGGTAACCGTTCTGGTGCGATACCCAGGACACAGAAACGAGTCGGGTATTGTCATCGATAAGCTCGGCGAACTCATCCGGGGTCGCCGCTCCGTCCTCGTTTTCGAGGATTCGCAGCTCCAAGCCGCGGGCTTTCTCCAGGTGCCGGTACAGAACGTAGGTTGTCTCGTAATGGAGGTCGTTGATGACCACGTTGTCGCCCGCACTCAGGTCGAGTGATGTGGCCACCACGTTCTCACCGGCGCTGGTGGCGTCGAGAATGCCGATCTCGGATTCCTTCGCCCCGATGAGATCCGCGAACCTGCGCCGCGCCCGGGCTGTCTCCTCGAGCATTGCCCCGAGCGGAACAGGATCATGCGCCTTGGCATCCAAGAAGGCCTTGCCCGCCTCCACAGCCTGGCGGGGAGACGGCGCGATGTACGGTGAGTCGAGGTAGATCCCCTTCTCAACCACGGGAAAGTCGGCCCTCACACCGAGAGGATCGGTCGCGTCCTGTCGGCCCGCCCGGACCACTCGGCTGGGTCGGCCCGCAGGGTCCACGGAGGCCGCAGCTTTTCCAGCGACCGAGCTCGCCACGGCTGCCGCCGAAACCGACTGGAGGAACTGTCTTCGCGTCGCATCCATCTCGAGACTCCTCTTCGCTTGGGTGTGGCAGGTTGCCGATGCGGGCTTTCACGGAACGCCCATTGGGCCGTGGGCTGTTGCTCCCTCTTCCCGAATCGCCACTCACCTGACCCTCGGAATGTAAACGACAGAATGTGGGGGAACAATGGTGCGGTTCAAGCTGCCGAAACTCTGCCTCGTCGGCGACGTAGAAAGCCTATGGGGCGGCGAACGGCCGCCCCGACGCTCGCTGATCTACCGACGAGGTGGCTCAATGGAATCCGGCAGACAGTTTCGCTACGTACTTCGCAAGCTCGCCCGCTCCCCCATGTTCGCTGTGATTTCCGTGGTGACCCTCGCCCTGGCAATCGGGGCCAATGCCGCCGTCTTCGGCGTCGTCAACGGGGTACTGCTCGAACCGCTGCCGTTCGACGAACCTGAGGGCCTGGTTGGCATCTGGTACACCGCTCCCGGCCTAGGGTTCGATCTCGTGAACCAGTCACCGGCACTTCACTTCACCTTCATGGATGAAATGCGTGCCTTCGAAAGCGTCGGGATGTGGGACAACAGCTCATCGACAATAACGGGCCTTGACGAACCCGAGGAAGTGGCGACGATGCTTCTCACATACACCACGTTGCCGATCCTGCGGGTTCAGCCGGCCGTTGGGCGTATCTTTTCTGCAGAGGATGACTCTCCGGATGCCCCCGAGACCGTAATTCTCGGCAACGGGTATTGGCAGACGCACATGGGCGGTGACCCCGGAGTGCTGGGCGACACACTGATTGTTGACGGCCGCCCGCGACAGATCATCGGTGTCATGCCACCCGACCTGCAATTCCTCGACTATGACCCGGCCATCTACTTGCCGTTCCAATTCGACCGTGCCCAGGTCTTTTTCGGCAACTTCAGCTATCAGGCAGTTGGCCGGCTGGAATCGGCATCGACAATTGACCAGGCCAACGACGATGTCATGCGCATGGTGCCCATGGCGCTGGAGAAGTTCCCTCAAGGTCTGACGCGGGAGATGCTCGAGCAGGCGCAATTCGGAGCGCGTGTCCGGCCTCTCAAGGAGGACGTGGTCGGAGATGTCGGCACCACGCTCTGGGTTCTGCTGGGGACCGTGGGGATGGTGCTTCTCATCGCCTGTGCCAACGTGGCGAATCTCTACCTTGTGCGGGCGGAGGATCGTCAGGTCGAGGTCGCCGTCCGA
>CALAKE010000061.1 GCA_937922775.1 uncultured bacterium
CTCGCCGGTGAGCTCGGAGCCTGCGCGCGGATATCCGGCCTCGACTCGAAGAACCTCTCCTGTTTCCTCGCCGACATCCAGGAGGTTTTCACCACCCGCTTTCCGCAGAACTGTAACGATCTCGGTGAGGGCCTCTCGAGGTAGGTGAATCTCGAGCCCCTCGGCGGCGAGGGCGGTGGTGCGGGCGAGCCGCACGTCCACACCGGCCACGGACGCTCTGACGTGCCCGTGCGAGACACGGGGAGGCACCTGAGTGCCGACGCTTTCCAGTAGCGTGTCCGCCTCAGGTCCGACAATGCCGACAACACTCTGCTCCCCCCAGAGCTCGCGGAATCGCACCGGTGTGGCGAGGACGTACTTGCGCAAGCTGCCGAGGGCGCTTTCAACAACCCCTGTGTCGCAGGCCAGAATGATCGTTTCGTTCTCCACCCAGAGATCGAGATCTGCCTGCACCTTGCCTTTGTTGTCGAGCAACAGGGCTCTACACCCGTCTCCAGCGGCAACTGCCTGAATCTCATTGCTCAGCATTCCCTGGAGGAAGCCCGTGCGCCCCTCGCCGTCGATGGAAACGAGCGCGCGCCAAGGCCGCTGCATGAGAGCGACGCCGGAGCGAGCTGCCTCGTACTCGACCGAAATCGGCATGATCAGGGCTTTCCTGTCTCGACAGTGGAGATCAGCAGCATCAGGTCCGTGTTGCCGGCCTGAACGGGACCCACGACGCCGATAAGGTCCCCAGGGGTCGAGGTCGCCGCATTGCCATCCAGGTCGATTCGCGCACTGATCGTGAGCTCCCCGACGAGAGGCGTATTGGGAACCATAGAGTCGTTCTCGCTGATGACGAATTGCAGGGGGAAGCTCGGCGATGCGTGGCGCTGCACCGCTAGAGGGGGGCCTCCCTCCCGACCTGCGATTCTGACAACGAGAAAAAGCGTGGCGTTGGCAGGAACCTGGGCGGCCAACTCCGGAGCAACCTCCACAGTGCCGGAGATTCGAGTTTGCCCGGCGTTGTCGGGGGGCGACACAGCCGCCGGCTCGTCAACGGCGCCCTGGGTGGGTTGTGGAGCGGGGATTGCCGCGGCCTCATCGCTGCCGATGTCTTCGACATTGCGTGAAACACAGCCCTGGCCAAACGCCAGAGCCACTGCGATCAAGATCCAAAGACAGCGACTGAGCGAATGCCTCATCCTTCACCTTCCGTGGGGGAATGCCAATCATCGGCCGGAGAGCCCGGCAAGGCGATTCTACCCAACCGATAGCTCTCTGTAGAGATCCAGGTACTGGCGCCCGACAGCGCTCCAGCTGAACTTTTCTTCGCAGAGCTCCTGGCCAGCTTGCCCCAAGTGACCGGCATCAACGCCCGAGCCCCAAACCATCGCGTCAGCCATGTACTCTATCCCGCCCGCGCCTGTCGGCACGAGGCGCCCAGTCACGTCATCGATCACCTTGTCGGGCAGGCCGCCCGTGCGTGTGGCGATAACCGGCAGCGCGTGCGCCATGGCCTCGAGGGTCACGATGCTCGAGCCTTCGTACTGAGTCGGATGAACGAACCAATCCGCGATCGAGTACAGGCTGTGTAGATCGCGGTCCGAAACGGAACCCAGGACGCGACAGTGGGAACCGAGGTCGAATTGCGCAAGCCCGCCCTCCACGCTCTTCCGATCCGGGCCATCCCCAACCAGCAACCACGCCCAGGTATCCGGCACCCGCCCGCGTGTCTTGGAGAGTACCTGGGGCATCAGGTCGAAGCCCTTGTTGGGAGCAATGCGGCCCACCGAGAGGAAGAGGGGTGCAGCCTCTGACAACCCGAGCTCGGCCAGAATCTCTTGCCCACGCTCGCGATCGGCCATCTGCCTGCACTCCTCTGGATTGACCGCGTTCGGAATGACGATTTGTTCAGAAGGCGCAATCCCGAGCTTCTCTTCGACCAGTGGTTGTAGCGACACATCTGTGGTTACGACTGCCTTGCTCTCGGCCGCGACCTGCCGGATACAAGCTCGAAACGGCGCATAGGCAAAATGCTTCAGGGCGCCCGGCGAGCGAAACTCCTCGAAACCCTGGGTGGTCAGGAGCAGAGGAAAGCCAACGCGCTCCTTCCGGGCCGAGCGCGCCAATCCCCAACCTCCCATCCCGTGCACATGTGCCAGGGACCATGCGCAGCGCTCTGCCTCTCCTCCCGCGGCGATCCGGGAAATCCAGCGAGCGACGCGCAACGACCATGCCGGATAGTTGGTGATTCGGTCTAGCACCACGGTCCCGCGCCGCTCCCCGATCGGCAACCAGCGTCCGGGCACCCAATGCACGACAACATTCCCGGGCAAGACGGAAGAAAGGGCCTGCGCGCGCCGGGAGTCCGCAGGTGTCTCTGAGAAGAGGTCGATCTCCACACCGTTCGTCGCGAGGCTGCGGACCAGCTCGAAGACGTGACGCTCGAGTCCCCCGGGCCCATGCGCCGGGTGGACCCGGCGCGAAACCATCGCCACTCGCAGCGGAGCTTTCGGGTCGCGGAGCTCAGCCATCGTCGCCACCTCGGCCCGCCGCCTTCATCGTCGCCTGATAGGCGGCAATGACTTGCGGATACACAGCTGCGGGCGAGAACGTTCGCTGTGCGTACTCCCTGGCACTCGCGCCAACGCGTTCGCGCTCTTGATCGTTCGACAGTCGCTCCAGTGCGCCCGCCAGATCCGCCGGTTGCGCGACCAGCCATCCGTTCTGGCCATCCTCGATGACCTCGACGCTGCCGCCGGCAGCCCAGGCAATGACGGGAGTACCCAAGCCCATGGTCTCGAGCAGCAGCCTGGAGAGCGGCTCGTTCCAGGCGCTCGGCAGAATGAAAGCCCGGGCCCGCTGCGTCAGGGCGAGCAAGAGGTCGTGATCGGTCCATCCCAGGAAGCGCACATCCAAAGGCGTCGTGTCGGCCAGTTGCTGCAATCTGCCGCGCTCGGGGCCGGACCCCGCCACCAGTAGCGGCCAAGGGGATCCTGTCTTCCTCAAAGCATCGAGCAAGAGGTCGAAGCCTTTGGTGGCGAGCAGCTTTCCCGCCGTGAGTAGGTAGGACCCCGGCGGATTCAGGTCGCGCAGGGCCGCTTCGGCCCGCGCCGCTGCCGCACTGGCGTCTGCGGGATTCACGATGTTGTGGACTACTCGAAGATCTACAACCCCCAACTCGGGCTGCACTCGCGCAGAAACGGCCTCGCTGACCGCCAGGACGCAGTGAGCAGCTGAAACTCCGTGTTGTCTCGCGGCCAGGCGGCGCCGTGCCCAGGGCACCATGGCGAGGGTCAGCATACCCGGCCAACCCCAGTACTCCTGCATGCACCCGGCCATTCGCTCGCTCGAGCAGCCCGCGCACACCGCCCCGCCCCACCATGAAGTTCCGTGCAGGCAGACGGGCCAGTAATCTCGCAATGTCAGCAGTGCGCCGCGGCCGTGGTTTCTCGCCGCTTCGAGCGCCGGCGGCCCGCTGTGCAAGTGCTGCGCGTGCACGATATCGACGTGTGGATCACTGGCAAGGCGCTCCGACAGGTACGCAGACAGCGCCGTATGGCTGTAGTCTCGCCCACCCAGCCGTCGGCGCAGGCTGCGCCTGGCGCGCCGCACGCCTACTTCGCTGATGCGGATTCCTTCGTATGTACGCTGGCTCAGTACCGAGGTCACCGGGTCCAGCGCGACAACCTCGACGCCATGCCCCTCATCGGTGAGCATTCGCGCCAAAGCGTGCGTGCTCCAGCCACTGCCACCGCAGTCAGGAGGATAGACGTCGGTAACGAGCCAGACGTGCGCGGGCTCCCTCATGATCTCGTTTGATAAAACGAGCTTCGGTGGGAAAGGAAACGCCACGCGATGTCGCCTACCTTCGCTGGCACTTCCATAAATTGGTTGCGAGCGATTGTGCGCATGGTCACCGGCTGGTCCCTGGGAATGATTCCGGTGGCGTACTGAACGGCGAGGCCGAAGTTCCACACGACCAGCAGAGCCACCAACACGGCGGCGCTGCGCTGCGCCGCCGGCCGCACGGCGTCAACGGCCGCGGCCATACCCAGGGCGAAGATCGGCATGCAGTTGATGAACCGGCGTGCCCCGAACGACGCTCCGCCCGGCCATGTGTCATAGGAGCCCACCACCGCGACTTGCACAGCGAAGACGAGAGCGAGCGCGATGGCCAATCGTCCGTCGCGCCGAGCGAGCGCCAGCAGGCCAAGGGCACCCAACAGAGTTACGGGCGCCCAGGAGAACAGGCCATGAAACCCGGAGAACAGCACCTCCACCGCGTACCAAGGAATCAAGGAGAACTTCCGGACCACGAACGGCGTCGGGCCGAACGTGCCGTGCAGGACCTTGTAGGTCATGAACTGGGGTAGAACCATCATCGTCAGGAAAATGCCGAAGGTAATGTAGGCGCTCATGCGCTGACGTAGGCCCAGGATGTCAACCCATCGCGAGGTCGCAGCCCCTGACGTGCCGCCGTGATGGAGTCGATGTCGTCGCAGGGCATCCCACATTCCGCCGATCTCATCGACAACAAGGACGAGGAGGAAGATCCAGTTGAGCTCGCGGACGAGCACCATCAGGCCGGCGGTGACCGCGAGCAACCCCCATTCGATCAGCCGGCGATCGTCTCGCGTTTGGTGCCAGACAAACAGAAACAACGTCACGGCGAAAAGGGAGTTCGCATGCGCCATGGGGGGTGTGATGTACAAGTAGAAGACCACCGGGGTGGCGAACCAAATCCCTAGGATCGCGGTCTTGGCCGGTCCTGGAGCGGCATACTCACGGCACAGTCGATAGATCAGAAAGAGCCCGGCCAAGCCGTAGAGCAGCGAGCCCAGACACACCGCGAATACGTAGGGCCAGCTATAACCGTCGCGCGGGACCGGAGAGCCTACCCAGCGGGCCATGACAACGCCGAGATCGGCCACCACGTAGAACGGCGCCCACATCAGTGCCGAGCCGATCGGGGCGTCGTTGAGGCGGTGTCCAGTTGTCGTGACCTCCTCGAGAAACGGCACCAGGCCTGCGTGAGCCACGGGATCGCGCTCAATGAAATGCTCGTACTCGTTGGCGAACTGCAGGTCGCCATCGAAATACATGGAGCGGAGATGGACGAAGTACTTGATCTCGTCGGAGGCGTAGAGACGA
>CALAKE010000062.1 GCA_937922775.1 uncultured bacterium
TTCGACACGACGCGCGCCAACGTCGAGGCCAACAATGGCAACGCTGTAGACATGCTCTGCCGCGAGGGCTTCGACATGGAGTCAGATTTCCCCTTCAAGGGAAACATGGATGTCGAGCGGCTCGATGCCTTCCTCTCCGAACATGGCCCCGAGGCCGTTCCCCTCGTAATGATCACGGTGACGTGCAACAGCAACGGTGGGCAGCCCGTGTCGATGGCCAACGTACGGGAAGTACGGAAAGTTTGTGACGCCCACGGGGTACCGCTATTCCTCGACGCGTGTCGGTTCGCCGAGAACTCGTTTCTGGTGCGTGAGCGGGAGGAAGAGTTTGCCGACCGCAGCGTCAAGGAAATCGCCCAGGAGCTATTCTCCTATGCCGTTGGCTGCACATTCTCGGGCAAGAAGGATGCCCTCGTGAACATGGGGGGCTTCTTTGCCTGCAACGACGATGAGCTCTCTCGCTTGCTTACGGAAAAGCTGATTCTGGTGGAAGGCTTTCCGACCTACGGAGGGCTTTCAGGGCGAGACCTCGAGGCCATGGCTCAAGGACTCGAGGAAGTGCTCCACGAGGACTACTTGGCCTTCCGGACCGGGCAAATCCGCATGATGTCAGAGGCACTGGAAGAAGCGGGCGTGCCGCACATCAAGCCCGTCGGTGGCCACGCTCTATATCTTGATGCCAGCGCCTTCTGCCCACACATCCCGCAGGCTCAGTTTCCTGGGCAGGCACTCTCCACGGCGCTCTATCTGGAGGCCGGGATCCGCAGCGTCGAGATTGGTTCCCTGATGTTCGACCAGGTAGATAGTGAGACCGGCGAGACGGTGCACCCAGAGCTCGAGATGGTCCGCTTCGCGGTGCCGCGCCGCGTCTACACGACTCGACATCTGAAGTACGTGGTCGATGCGATCATTCAGCTTTTCGAGAAGCGGGACAGCATTCGTGGACTGGAACTCGTCAGCGCCCCGCCGCGGCTACGCCACTTCACGGCTCGACTCCGACCTGTTCAGTGAGACTGGCCTTCTTCTCTCCCGTACCGCCGGTACCCTCGGGAATCAGTGACTACCTGGTCGATCTCCTCCCCTGGCTCCCTGAGGCGTGGTCGATCGACATCTTCATCGACGAAGGTATCGAGCCCGACGATGAAGGAATCGGCGGTCGGGGGCGCTGCTACCCGCACGGGGAGTGGCGGGCACACCATGCTGACCAGCCCTACGACCTGAACGTCTATCAAATCGGCAACAACCTCGTGCATGCCTATGCGCTGGACTATGTTCTGGCGCAACCAGGACTCCTGGTCCTGCACGATGCCGTCGTGCATCCTTCCAGGGCACTCCGCGCGGTCGAGGGCGGTGATATGACTGCCTACCGAGAAGCAGCTGAGCGGTGTCGCCCCGATGTGGGCCGCGCACTCGGGCACATGGTTGCGGGGGGGCTGGCGAGCCCGCAGCTCTTCTTCCGATTTCCACTCTGCGAGGACCTGGTCCGAGCCAGCCTGCTGACCGGCGTGCACGGAACTGCGCTGGCAGAGTGGGTGCAGGCATTGGTACCCGAGGCCCGGGTCTGCTCTCTGCCGCATTGGCGCTCGGTACCCGAGGCCGATCCGCAAGCTGTTGCCGAGTGGAGACGAAACCTGCTCGGCAGTGAAGAGGGCGTCATCGTCGGCTGTTTCGGCAACATCGACGCCGCGCGACGACTCGATCGAGTTCTACAGGCGGTGTGCGACCTACAATCCTCCGTGCGGATCGAGCTGGTTGTCGCCGGCTCCGTCGACCCTGCTCTCGACCTGCCGGGCCAAGCTGCCGAGCTGGGAATCGAAGAACAAGTACACTGGTTGGGGCGCGTAGACACGGGCGAATTCGGGGCATTGATTCGGAGCGTCGATTTCGCCGTGAACCTTCGTTTCCCACCAGCCCGGGCTTCGTCGGGTGTTCTGCATCAGCTACTGCAAGCAGCAGTACCGACGATCATCACGGACCTCGTGCACTGGACCGAGTATCCCGCCACCGCAGTCCAGCGGGTCCCCGCGGGCAAGGACGTCGAGGAGATGGCAGGCCTGCGCGATGCCATGCTGCGCTGGGCGACATCTCCCGAAGAACGCGGCGAGGCTGCCCAAGCAGCGAAGAGTTGGGCCGATGCCAACCTCGGTCCACAACAGATGGCCGATAGCTACACGCGTGCCGTGAACCTGGCATTGGAGCAGGTGCCGTGAGGACCGAGCCTGGAGGTCGACGAGAGGCAGGCCCAAGGGCCGACGTCCCGAGGTGGGAGCGGCAGGTGAGGCAGACAGGTCGAACGGGGATGGAGTGCCGTCCTGGGGCCATGTATTATCCGCCCCAGTTGCTCAGAAGGGTCATTGAGGGCTCTTCATCTCCCTCGATCTCGAGGGCCCGCCGGCCGACCGTTCGTGCGCCCGAGCGAGCGGACGGTGCCCGACAGCCGCTAGATTCGGGAAACCAGAAGGAGATCCCATGCGCATCGTGATGATTGGAACTGGCTACGTCGGGCTGGTGTCAGGCGCCTGTTTCTCCGAATTTGGCCTCACCGTGATCTGTGCCGACATCGACCAGGAAAAGATTTCCTCGCTCGAGCAGGGGGAAATCCCATTCTACGAGCCTGGATTGCGAGAGAAGGTGACCCGCGGCGTCGCAGAGGGCAGACTCTTCTTCACCACTGATGTCGGCGACGCGATTCGCAGCTCGGATGTTGTTTTCATCGCTGTAGGCACGCCGGCCAACCGGGATGGAACGCCGAACCTCGATGCCATCGATGCGGTCAGCCATGAGATCGGCCGGAATCTGAATGGCTACAAAGCCATCGTGACGAAAAGCACCGTGCCGCCCCGCACGGGCGAGCGTATCCGCGCCATTGTCGAGGAGGAGGCGGGAGCGGATGCGTCGTTCGACATCGTCAGCAATCCAGAGTTTCTCCGTGAGGGCTCCGCGATCGAGGATTTTCTCCGTCCCGACCGCATCGTGATCGGGGCCGAGTCCGAGAAGGCCGTCGACCTCATGCGGCGCCTCTACGGACCGTTGTACCTCATCGAAACGCCATTCATCGTTACGGATGTCGCGACTGCCGAGATGATCAAGTATTCGTCGAACGCGTTCCTCGCCACGAAGATCTCGTACATCAACGAAGTCGCCAATATCTGCGAGCTCGTTGGCGCCGATGTCCATGTTGTCGTCCGCGCCATGGGCCTGGACGGTAGGATTTCCTCGAAGTTCCTACACCCGGGTCCCGGCTTCGGCGGCTCCTGCTTCCCCAAGGATGTGAGCGCCCTGGTGGCCTCTGCCGAGGCGGCCGGATATGAATTCCAGATCGGTCGAGCCGTCACGAGCGTCAACGAGCGGCAGCGCGTCCTCATGGTTGAGAAGATCCGAACCGCTGTTGGCGACCTACAGGGAAAGCAAATCGGCATGCTGGGTCTCTCGTTCAAGCCCAACACCGACGACATGCGCGATAGCCCGTCGATCGAGATCGTGCGCGGGTTGCAGGCACAAGGAGCGACCGTAAGAGCCTACGACCCGGCGGCCATGGAAAACGCCCGGCGCCTGCTCGAGGATGTCGATTATTGCGAGAATTCCTACGAGGTCGCAGATGGCGCCGACGCCCTCGTGCTGATGACCGAATGGAACCAGTTCCGCAACCTCGATTTCGAACGACTTAAGTGCTCGCTGCGGACCCCGATCATCATCGATCTACGAAACGTCTATGATCCGGGCCGCATGCGCGAATTGGGATTCGAGTACCACGCGTTGGGCCGGTAGGCACGGCCGAGTCTAGAGGTTAGGGTACGGATACCTCGTCTCGCCTTCAGAAACGTTTGATGGGAGGCGCAGGAAAGAAACCCGGGAAGGCCTCAGTGGATCCGAAAGAAGTCGCGCGGCGCCTCGAGAGAATCCGCAACACCGTGCAGCAGCAACTCGCGGTGGACGAACGCGCCAACCTCAGTCCTGACCTACCTCCCGAGACA
>CALAKE010000063.1 GCA_937922775.1 uncultured bacterium
CGCTGCCGTAGGGAGTGATGTCAAATTCGCCCACATTGACAATCTCTACGAGCCCGGAGCTGATGAGCTCAACTTGAGGTGGCAGGTGCTCCTCCAACTCCACGACCACGAATCCCCGCTTGCCCAATTCGGCTGCGTCGAGCGCTGCAAGCGAACCGGCGTTGCAGGCCGCGATCTGGTTGCCGGGGTCATGACAAAGCGGGGAGACGAAGTGATGGCAACCACCGAGGGCGATGTAGTCGACATTCAAACCAGCGAGTTGCGCGAGCTCGACACGCAGGAGTGAGCGCTCGGTGGCCGGCCCGTCTGGCGCGTCGACGACCTGGGCGTGCAGGAGAGCGACGTGGATTCCTGGATCGTCGCTCCGTTCGAATGCCGACAGTGGATCCTCAACGACGGCGGGATCGTAGGCAAATCCGTATACGTGGAGGGTGCCGGCCTGCGTTTCCACTGACACCGGAGACCCGAACGCCGGATCTTTGAACACGTAGGCGTTGGCCAGGGGCTCTTCGTAGGGATTCGGGTGCAGCGTTGTGCTGTCGTAGTCGCCGGGCACGATGAACACGTGACGACCGTCGGAAGTAAGACGATCGACGGTCTCGAGCACAGCCTCGCGCGTATCTCGAGCCGGATCCGGGAGATCGAAGAGGTCTCCTGCGATCAGTACGGCCTGCACATCGTTGTCGGCGGCCACGGCGGGAAGGCGCCGGAATGCAGCGAGATGCGCCTCCCTGCGAGCAGCGGCAAGGTCACCAAACTCGGCAAAGCGCGCACCGAGGTGCACGTCAGCCAGATGCAGCAAACGAACCATCAGCCAATCAACCCTCGCTGGGGCGTCAGGGGTCCCCGCGCTTACTTTAACGTGCTAAAGCATACCAGTAGACAGTCTACGATAGTTGAGGCTCCCACAGGATAAGACTTCACATCAACCCTAATCTGAAAGGGTAAAGAGGCAGCGATGAGTAGCCGGTGCAGATCAGCCTGCCGCCATCCGGCGCAGGACCGTGTGCAGGATTCCGCCATTCCTCAGGTATTCGATCTCGACCGGGCTATCGGCGCGGCACACAGCGCCGAAGCGCGTCTCCGCGCCGCCAGTGGAGCGAGCAAAGACTTGCACCTCCTGTCGCGGCGCCAGGTCGGGAGGGACCTCGATGCGATAGGTCTCGGTGCCGTCGAGGCCGAGCGTGTCAGCGTTTTCTCCATCGATGAAGGTAAGAGGCAGCACACCCATGCCGATCAGGTTGCTGCGATGGATGCGTTCGTACGACTCGGCGATGACCGCCTTGACGCCCAGCAGAAGAGTGCCTTTCGCTGCCCAGTCCCGGGATGAACCCATCCCGTAGTCCTTGCCGGCAATGACGATCAGGGGCACCCCTTGCTCTCGATAGCTGAGGCTGGCCTCATAGATCGCTTTCACCTCGCCATCCGTGAAGTCCGTTGTCCAGCCCCCCTCGGTGCCGGGTGCCAGCTGGTTGCGCACTCTCACGTTGGCGAAGGTACCGCGCGTCATCACGTCGTGGTTGCCACGCCTTGATCCGTAGCTGTTGAAGTCGTCTTGCTTCACTCCACGCGAGATCAAGTACTGCCCCGCGGGGCTATCAGGCGCGATCGCCCCAGCGGGGCTGATATGGTCGGTGGTCACCGAATCGCCCACCTTCACCAGGCACCTGGCTGACTCGATGCTCCGCACCGGGGCAGGGTCGGGGGACATGTCAACGAAGAACGTCGGCTCCTGAATGTAGGTGCTCTCCGGTGACCAATCGTAGTTCTGGCCGCCAGCCGTCTGAACTGCTTTCCACTCGGCGGAGCCGCCGGAGAAGATTCCCGAATAGCCCTCGATGAACTGCTCTGTCCGAACAGCTCTACCCATCACATCTTGGATCTCACGTTGTGTCGGCCAGATGTCTTCGAGAAAGACGTCCTCGCCATCCTGGTCCTTTCCCAACGGTTCTCGCACCAGGTCGATATCGACGGTGCCTGCAATCGCATAGGCGACAACCAGAGGCGGAGATGCGAGGTAATTGGCCTTGATGGCCGCGTGAATGCGGCCTTCGAAGTTGCGATTGCCCGAGAGCACTGAGGCGACGGCCAGGTCCTTCTCGCGGATTCCCTGCTCGACAGCGGCGGGAAGCGGGCCGGAGTTTCCGATACAGGTGGTGCAACCATAGCCGACGACATAGAAGCCGAGGGCTTCGAGGTCCCCGACCAGGTCTGCCGCCTTCAGGTAGTCGGTTACGACCTTGGACCCCGGAGCTAGCGATGTCTTTACCCAGGGCTTGCGGCGAAGCCCGCGTTCGTTGGCATTTCGGGCTAGCAGCCCGGCGCCGATCATGACGCTGGGATTCGAGGTGTTCGTACAACTCGTGATAGCCGCAATGACGACCGCGCCGTCCCGCAATTGAATCGCCTCCCCTTCGAGACTCACGGCCGCGTCACCGGTGCTCGGAGTGAAAGTAGTTTCGAGGGCGTCCTGCCATGACGCCTGCATGTCGGACAATGCGATGCGGTCTTGCGGGCGCTTGGGTCCGGCCAGGGCCGGCTCGACCCTGCTCAAGTCGAGCTCGAGCGTATCGGAATAGATGATCTCTCTGTCTTCGTCGCGCCACAGGCCCTGGGCCTGGCAGTAGTCGCGAACCGCGTCTTGCAGCTCGGCAGGACGACCGCTGAGATCCAGGTACTCGAGAGTCATGTCGTCGACGGGGAAGAAGCCCGCGGTGGCGCCATACTCCGGAGCCATGTTGGCGATGGTGGCGCGGTTTGCCACGGGCATCTGATCCAGGCCCGGGCCAAAGAACTCAACGAACTTCCCGACCACGCCGAGTTGCCTGAGCATCTGAGTGACCTTCAAAACCATGTCGGTGGCCGTCGAACCCTCCGGGAGGCTGCCGGTGAGCCTGAAGCCAACGACCTCGGGGATCAGCATGTAGATCGGCTGCCCCAACATCACCGCCTCCGCCTCGATGCCGCCCACGCCCCAGCCGAGCACACCGAGGCCGTTGATCATCGTGGTATGGGAGTCGGTTCCAACGAGGGAGTCGGGGTAGAGCGTGTCGTCATCGTTCCAAACGACCTTCGCCAGGTACTCGAGGTTTACCTGGTGCACGATGCCGGTTGCCGGGGGCACTACGCGGAAATTGTCGAACGCGGTTTGTCCCCACTTGAGAAACTCGTAGCGCTCGCGGTTGCGATGAAACTCCTTCGCGCTGTTGATGCCCAATGCGGTGTCACTGTTGAAGGCATCCACCTGGACGGAATGGTCAATGACCAAATCGGAGGGCACCAGGGGGTTCACCTTGGCCGGATCGCCGCCCATTCGGAGCATTGCCGACCGCATGGCCGCCAGATCGACCACGGCTGGAACTCCGGTAAAATCCTGCAGGACAACTCGCCCCGGCGTAAACGGAATCTCGGCAGGAACGACATTTGTGGCGTCGTAGGAAGCCAATGCCCGAAGGTGATCGAGCGTGACCACATGACTGTCGAAGTTACGCAGGCAAGACTCGAGAAGAACCTTGATGGTGTAGGGGAGGTTTTCGATGTTGCCGAGACTATCCAGTGCCTGGAGACGAAAGATGGTGTGTTCGCCCAGGGCCGTGCTCAGCTTGGTGCGAGCCTCTTCGCGGTAGTCGATGCTTGCGGACATGGGTTCCTCTCGAGCTTCGAAGGGGTAGCAGAGGCCTCCCTGACGCACGCCCAAATAGGCTCAACTCAGCAGGGCGCTCTTCGGGAGACACAACCACATCAAGTCTATCGGCTCGAGAGGTCAACGTCAGGTTGAGACCCCGGGTGACTCTGAACGGGGTAAGTGGCTACGCGGCTGCGACACTGGCACGCTGGCCGGAGAGCACGACACGCCGAAAGCCCATGCCACGCGCCAGGCTCAGCAGAGTAGCTTCGGCCGAAGTGCGAGCCTCATCGCTGAGGTTGTCGATCATCGCCTCGGCCTGCTCGGTGGCTTCGAGACGCGCCGCCTCGAGCATTTGTTGCCGCGTCTCATCGTCCATATTGCTCTGAAACACGCCGAGCGCCTTGGGTAGTAGCCAATCGAGGAGGCGACCTTGCTCGGTGTGATAGAAGCGCACGTCACGGATATTGATGTCGTAGTGAGGCTTCCCGAGGTCGACGACAAGCGTATCGTCCTCGGCGCGCTTCAGCCGCACTGATTCTTCGTCGCGGAGATCGTATTTGAAGCTGATCTCGAAGCGAAAAATCATGATCGACTTGCTCTCACTCCAGAGCCAGTGCAGGAACCTCTGCCCTTTCGGGCCCCAGATGCTCTCGCGTCCAACTGCAG
>CALAKE010000064.1 GCA_937922775.1 uncultured bacterium
ATGCGTGAGAAGTACCTCGGCGAGGAGGTTGGCCTAGCTGGTAGGTTTTTGAGGTGGTGGGCCTCGCGCAGGGCTCGGTAGTGCACAAGAGTGGCTTCAGGTTGCCGTCGGGGTACACTTGCAGCATATGAAACCGAACTCGGAAAACTCGATTTCTTGTGCCGACTCGCTGTTTGACGGCCTTCAGATCATGAGACAAAGAACCGCCATGCGCTCAGCTCTACTCCCGGCTCTGACGGCCTCGGCGTGCATCGTTGCGCTGGTGAGTACGGTCGCCTGTGTGTCACCTCCCCGCGCCGTCGGGCCAACGACTCTGACCGGCCTGGTGCCGGTGGCGAGCATCGGAGCCACTGCTAGCGCTGACAGGGCAGCAAACGCCATCGATGGCCCCCTGCAGATCCTGGAACCCCATTTCGCATGGCGACACGCCTCCTCAACGGCGGCTGCCTACGCCTGGCAGTGCGTCGTCGACAATCCATCGCAAAGCACCTTCGACGTGACAGTGGTGATGCAGCTTCTAGATATCAACGGACGTCCGCTCGCCTCCAGCAACCAAGCGTTTCGGCTCGATGGCGGGAAGAGCTTGCCAGTGACCGGCGACGGGACGGTTGAAGGAGAAGTAGCCTCGCAGGTGGCGTCATGGCGCCTCGAGTACTGGGTCAAGGTCCCGCCCCGCCCTCCGCGAGACGCCATCCCCACTACACCCAGCAAATAGCGAGCCGGAGATGGCTCGTTCTGCCCCGCGATGCACTAGCCAGAAGAAATAAGCCGGGGGGATGGCTTGAACACCATCCCCCCGTGAACCTGGCCTATTCGCCCCTTTTAGGGTCCGGAGCCTAGCTCATCCGCTCCTTGAGGGCTTCGAACTCCTCGCGCAGCTCAGCAGGGAGCCTGTCGCCGAACTTGGCGTAGTGTTCCTCGATGAGCGGGAACTCCGCCTTCCACAGCTCGGGATCTACCTTGAGCAGAGCCGCCAACTTCTCTTCGCTGATGTCCAGACCGGTCAGGTCGAGGCCATCGGTTGTCGGCATATAGCCCAGCGGCGTCTCGACAGCGTCTGCCGTGCCGTTGCAGCGCTCGAATACCCACTTCAGGATGCGGCTATTCTCGCCGTATCCCGGCCACATGAACTTGCCGTCGTCGTCCTTGAGGAACCAGTTCACGTAGTAGATCTTCGGCAACATGGCCGGATCATGGGCCTTGCCGATCTTCAGGTAGTGACCGAAGTAGTCGCCCATGTGGTAGCCGCAGAAGGGCAGCATCGCCATCGGATCACGGCGCACCTGGCCGATCGCTCCAGCGGCGGCAGCCGTCTTTTCCGACGACATGATCGACGCCATGAACGTACCGTTCTGCCAGTTGAATGCCTCGGTGACCAGCGGTACGGTCGTGGCACGGCGGCCACCAAACAGGAAGGCGCTGATCGGCACCCCCTTGGGATCCTCCCACTCGTCCGCGATCACTGGGCACTGATGCGCGCGGGCGGTAAAGCGAGCGTTGGGATGCGATGCGACACGCCCTACGTCGGGGGTCCACGGCCGCCGGATCCAGTCGACGAGCTCGGCGGGCGGCTCTTCCGTCATCTCCTCCCACCAGACGTCGCCGTCCTTGGTGTACCCACAATTAGTGAATATGGCGTTCTTCTCGAACGACTTCATTGCGTTCCCGTTCGACCAGTCATTGGTGCCCGGAGCGACACCGAAGAACCCGGCTTCCGGGTTGATGGCGTAGAGCCGGCCGTCCTCGCCGAACTTCAGCCAGGCGATGTCGTCGCCGATGGTCTCGACCTTCCAGCCATCGACGGTGGGATTCAGCATCGCCAGGTTGGTCTTGCCGCAGGCGCTCGGGAAGGCGCCGGTCACGTACTTCACCTCGCCCTCGGGAGACGTCAGCTTAAGGATCAGCATGTGCTCGGCCAACCAGCCCTCGTCACGGGCCTGCACCGAAGCAATGCGCAGGGCGTGGCACTTCTTGCCCAGCAACGCGTTGCCGCCGTAGCCCGACCCGTACGACATGATCTCGCGGGTCTCGGGGAAATGGGTGATGTACTTGTTGTCGGCATCGCACGGCCAGGGAACGTCCGGCTTCTTCGGATCGTCGAGTGGAGAACCCACCGAGTGGATGCCGCGCACGAATTCATCGCTGTCGCCGAGAACGTCGAGCACTTTGGTGCCAACACGCGTCATGATGTGCATGTTGCAGACAACGTAGGGCGAGTCGGTGATCTCGATGCCGATCTTGGCGATCGGGGAGCCGACAGGGCCCATGGAGAATGGGATAACGAACATCGTGCGGCCCGTCATGCATCCGGAGTACAGCCCAGTCATCGTCTTCTTCAGTTCGACTGGGTCAATCCAGTTGTTGGTCGGCCCTGCATCTTCTTCCTTGCGAGAGGCGATGTAGGTACGGTTCTCAACCCGGGCGACGTCGGAAGGGTCTGAATTGAAAGCAAAGCTGTTTGGGCGCTTCGTTTCATTCAGTTTGATGGCCATGCCGGAGGCAACCATTTC
>CALAKE010000065.1 GCA_937922775.1 uncultured bacterium
TACTGCACGAGTACGCCTGCGCGCTCGAACCGGTGCGCGCGGATCACTGCGCGAACGCTTCGAAGGACACGATTCGCCAGGTTTCATTCTCGCGTCCCCACAGAAGTCCGAAGACGCCGCCCCGGTCACCGGGCACCCTGAAACGGAAGAGAGCGCCGTAGTAGTTGCCGTAGGTATCGGCTGTCAGGTCCACGTCTTCCGGAACCTCGCACAGGTAGATCGAGGCGTCGCGGGCGGTCATCTCGATGAGCGAGAAGTCGCCTGCGAACGGGTGCTCGACGACGCGGCGCGACGCGTCCCACGGGTTCACCGGGTCGATCGCTTCAGTGAGGTTGTCCCGATCCCCCAACGCGCCGTTGATGCCTCGCATGACGTCGCGAAGCGAATCGCGCGCGCGGGCGTCGCGCAGCACCTCGTCCTCGGCGTCATCGTCGATGTTGATGCAGGCGATGGCCCGGTCCGAGACGAATTCGAACGCCTCGTCGATATCGCGCCGAACCAACCAGTCCGTCAGGAACTCCTGCGCCGCTTCGTCGATGTTCTTGAAGAGCGTACCCGGCGCTCGATTCGGGGGGAGGGGAGTCTCGAGGCCCTCGATCGCCTCCTCGAGGAGGTCGACGTTCTCGTCGTCGTCCTTGTCCGGGATATCACCGAAGAGCTCGCGCCACCAGGCGATCAAACCGTCCCACCGGTTTACGTGTCGGTCGTGGTTGTTGCCGGCCCGCACGTCCGAGTTCGCCGGGGTCAGATGCCCGTTCCACAGCGCTTGCGGGAACTTGCTCGAAAGGTAGTCGACGTCGATGTCGGCCGCTGAGCCGTCCTCGGAGATCGAGAACTGGATGCTCGGATATCCGCCGCTCTGGCGAAAGTTCTGCGGATAGCCGACGTGAAAGACGGTGTTCTCTCGATCGCGCGCAAACTGCTGCGAGCGCTCCAAGGTCTCGACCGCACCCTGTTCGAGGTCGACGAACAGGCGAAACTGCAAATCGCCGGAGCGGCCGTAGTACTGCCCGGCGATACGTTCGACACGAGCAACCAGATCCATGGCCGTACCGAGCGAGTTTCCCTCCTCGTCCGACAAGTCCGAGCTCATCAAGGCGTGGGTCGCGGCGTCGAACGTCGTCCGCTCCGAGATCGTCATCGAGTCGAAGTACTCCTGAGTGGACAGTGCCCGCCCTGCTCTCTCGTTGAAGTCCTGAGCGTAGGGCTCGAAGAGCGCGACTTGGTCCGGCTCCAGATCCACGAACCGACTGGGGCCGACGCCTACGGGCTCTCGCTCATCGGCGAGACGCTTGCCGGGCCAATCCCTATCGATGCCCACCACACGCAGCCCGAAGCCTTCGCGGCGTAGATAGACGGTCACGGCCTTCCCGGGGTCCTCGGCGACGATGCGGGCCGCGACGTAGGCGCCTTCGCTGAGCTCGGCAGTCGCCGCCGGAATCAGAAACGAGCTCGTCGGCGCGCCTACGACCTCGTGGCGTTCGAGCTCGTTGTCGAAGAGCGACCACTGCACCGTGTACTCGCGCGACGCGATGAGCCCGTAGGCGACCTCGAGATCCGTGAAGCGAAGCTCCCGCCGCTCGAAGCGAAACTTGTCGAGGGGCAACACGCGACCCAAATACGTCTTTCCGATACGGTCGCGCCGCTCGATGAGGCAACGGACGATCCATTCCTCGGCCCTCGGGTCGGTGTATTGGCCTGCGCTGACCACGGCGGCGATGTCGTCGTCGGTAAAGGCCATCACGTTCTTGGCCGCCCAGAACTCGTCGTCTGGAAGGCGGTTCTCGAACGGCGAGATCTCCTGGACCGGCGTCCACAGCTCGGGGTCGAAGGTGTCACAGTCGAAGCTTCCGACGGCCGGAAGAGAGGGATAGCGGGCTCGCATCCACCGTGGGGTGTACACGCCCATCCCGACGATGTTCTTCAGCGCGCGGCGCGGCACATACAGCGATTCGTTGCCCTCCCACACCTCCTTGGGACGATTGTCGCGGCTTCCGAGCGTGGTGCTGAGGTCGTGCAAGTGGTGGCGGATGAACGGAATGCCGTCCTCAACGATGAGGGCGTCGGCGGTATTGACGGCACGCATATAGGCGAAGTTCAGCCATGCCGAGTACACGAACAGCCCGCGCAAATCGCGGCGGTGCTCGTGGGGCACGATGTCATTCGGGTCGTCACTCCGCGTTCCGTAGACCTGATAGGGGCCCAGGTACCCGTCCCAGGTATCGGAAACGCGAATCGCGATCGCTCGGTAGCCGCGTTCGGGATCCCTCGCGACCTTCTCGAGGTAATAATCGATGTCGTCCTCCAGCAGCTCGCGTTCGACTCCGAAGCTGGTCATCTCCTCGGCTCCCTCGGCCGCTTCGAGCTGCTCGCGATCGAAATACACGATGTAGCTTTCGTCGACGAAGTAGCCAAGTGCGTGGAATATACGGGAGGAAACCGTCGCGGCGCCGGTCGCCAGCTCCAGGCTGCCTACCGGATCGAACCGCAGAAGGTAGAGCTGCCGGTCCGCGTCGGCGACGATCATCCCGGGACGCAGACCGTATGGTTTGACAAACAACACCTCCCACGTTCCCGCAAAGGACGGCGGGTCGCCGCGCCCGGCGCCACGGACGAGCTCCTCACGCGACATTCGGGTGCGACCGTGTCGGTTCACATACCACGTTCCATCCAGAACCTCGCCGAGAGTGTTCACCGCTTGCGCCGGGATGACGCCGAAGTCGGGGTGGAGCTCACCCGGAGCACCGAACAGGTTCCCCAAGAGCTCGAGAATCTCGTTCAAGTCGCGACGCTCGGGAGCGTTCGTCGGAAAGGGCTCGGGTTCCTCGACGAGGGGATCGTCCGGATAGAACTTCTGTGCGTGGCCCGGACCGACGTACGCCACCGAGAACAGGAGCACGAGCGCAATCATTCGAAGCGTGCTCATTGCGCGTACCACCGTTGCTGGAAGATGTCGCTGAACGTCGCGATCGCGCGGAACCCCTCCCAGCCGTAGGCGAAATCGGTCCGCAAGAAGACGTTCCCCTCGATCTTGTACCGAAAGCCGATCCCTCCGCTCCATCTGAGGTCGCCGAATGTGATGTCCTCCTTCTTGGGGATGACCTTGCCGGCGTCGACGAACAGCGCCATGTCGAGGCCGCTGAAGGCATGCCACCTATGCTCGAGGTTGGCGAAGATCATGTGATCGTCATAAAAGCGATACCGCGCGAAGCCCCTCAGGTCGTCGTTTCCGCCCAGTTTGGGCTGAAGGTAGAAGGGCACCTGCTGCCCGTCGTCCTCGAACGAAAGAAGCGAGTAGACGCGGACGGCCACGACGCGACTCTTGTTGAAGTACGGGAAGGAGTGCTGCGCACCGAACTCCAGTTGACTGAAGCTGTACTTTTCGAGCTCTCGGTCGTAATACCGTCGGAACGACGCCCTGTACAGGCCGCCACTCCGGGCGCCGGAACGGACGTCGCGGGTGTCGTATTGGGCAAAGACCCGCCAGCGGAGAAAGCTCGTGTCGTCTTCGAGCCCCGACGGGTCGAAGACCTCGCCGGTGGATGGAAAGCCACTCCGGGTACCGGGCCTGGTGCGCGCGCCGTACCAACCTACGGTGCCTCCGACATCGAACCCGCGAAAAAGCCCGACACCGGCGGCGAGATCGACCCCCACGTCTTCCAACCGATAGCTGGTACGGTCATCCTGCGACGAGAATGGACCTTCGCCGTAGTAGTCCATCTGAGGCGAGTTCTCGTACTTCGCGTACAGGGTCATGTACCTGCGATTCGTCGTGAGGCTCATCAGGCTCATTTCGAAGTCGAGCATGTAGGCCCACTGGAACGTGCCGCGGGCGGAACCGCTCATCGAGAGCCTCTCTTGCCACAGATCGCCACGCCGGTAGCCCAAACCGAAGCTCTGCCCCTGGCCCTGTCTCATTCCTCCGAGCAGCAACTGCAGGCCGTTCGCACCTTGCCCCGAAGCGATGCCCTCATAGAATCCCCGCTCGAGTAGCCGGTTCGCTTCGTCGACGAGGGGAGATTCGCGCTCCGGCCAGAGCCGAGCCGCCTTGTCCCGCCGGGCTTGAAGGATCTCCTCCGTCCGGGTCGTCGGCTCCTGAGCGAAGGCAAAGTTCGCCGCGAAGGCGAAGAGGAGCAAGGTCAGCGCGCCGGGCACCCAAGCTAGCCTTCGATCACCCATCCGAGTCCTCCGATCGCGCTCACTGAACAGGCAGGTGGGTGCCTGTGTCGGGGTCCCTGGTCCGATAGTGTGAGCTCACCTCGGCTGCCAGCCCGACGCCGGCCTCCAAGTACATGTTCCATGCGCCTTGGGCGCCGGCATCGATGAGCTCCGCCACCTCGTCCTCGTGGCTGGCAACCGCGAAGATGCTGATGGTCGGGCTGCGCTGGCGAGCGCGGTTGACGATGCCCAGGTTCTCCTGGTGGTTCTTCAGCGCCAGTATCCCGACCTGGACGGAGGTATTGACCGACCTCTCCCACAACTCGTCATCCGTCGCGTCGGCGCAAACGACGTTGCGACCGGCCGTCTTATGCGTGGCAACCACTTCGGGGTCGATGTCCACCCCGACCAGGGCGTCGCCGTGATCCGGGGCCAGCTCATCGTAAACACCGGAACCGATCCGCCCCATGCCGATCACCAGGATCGTTGCATCGCCCACGTCGGGAAGCTCGTCTTCGGGCAGCAGCGCTTCGGTTTCAAACTTCGTTGCCGTCGGTCTCAGGCGGTCGTAGAGGCGGTTCGCGCGCAGGTTGATCGGCGCGGCGATGATGATCGTCATGGTGAGTGCGAGCGCGATCGTCACCAGCCAATCCTCGGGCAGCCAGGCGTTGGTGACCGCGATCGCACCAACGATCAGGCCGAACTCGCTGTAGTTGGCCAGCGTCAGCGATGAGAGCGTTGCGCCGCGCGCGCGCATATTGAACCGGGTGAACACTACGAAGAACAACACGACCTTGAATGCCACTAGGCCTGTGAAGAGCGCAGCGATCGCCACGGATGCCACGGTCAAGTTGCCCGACATGCCGATGCTCAGAAAGAAGCCGACCAGCCACAGATCCTTGAATGACAGCAAACGCTTCGAGACTTCTCCCGCCAGCGGGTGCGACGCCAGCATGGCGCCGATGATCAGAGCGCCGAGGTCGCCCTTTACATCGACGGCATCGAAGAGCCAATAACCGCCAAAAGCCAGCGCGAAGCCGTAGAGAAGCTGCAGCTCGCTGCTGTGCCCGGCGCCCCACAGCAGGCGCATCAGCACATGGCGCAACGGGATCAGCGCCAGCAGGCCCAGCGCCCAGCCCGATGGCAGCGTGCCGGTGGACGCGGCCAAAAAGACAACAGCGAAGATGTCCTGCATGATCAGGACACCGATCGCGGTCTGGCCGTACCTGGACTGGTATTCGCCCTTGTCCTCCAACGTCTTGACCGCGAACACGGTGCTGGAGAAGCTCAGCGCGAAGCCGATCAACAAGGCCGTGGCGGCATCGATCCCGGCGAACGCCGGGAGGCCCAACACGCTCAGCCCGTATACCAGCGCGGAGAAGACGGCGACGATGGTCGCCGTGTGAATCGTCGTCCCCGCCCAGATCACCGGGCGAAAAAGCGAGCGCAAATCGAGCTTCAGACCGATGGTGAACAGCAACAGCGTGACGCCGAAATTGCCGAGCATGGTCAGGTGCTCGGCGTCATACACGCCCGAGAGATTCAGCACGAAGCCGCACAGCAAGTAACCCACCATCGGTGGAAGGCCGAAGCGCGCTGCGGCGATCCCGGCAATCAGTGCCGGGCCTATCCAGAGGAGATCATTCATCGTTGTCTTCGAGCCACGTACATGTCCCGTCGCGCCGGAGATCGCGGGCCCAGTTCCTGTCGGCCCCGCCATTCTTCTTGCTTGCGAGCTCTTGCCGCAGCTTCAGTCTTTCGTGCCGGGTGCAGGACCCGCAAAGATCTGTGCCTTGTGGCGTCCCTCCGCGATCCTCTCGGCGAGGTCGCCCGACTCCCAGGCATCTGACAGCAGCGACTCCAGTCGGGTGTTGCAGGTCGTCTTCAGAGGGCACGAGCATTTGTGGGACGGCCCCTCTAGACCTAACGAGACATAGCGATCTGAGCAGTCGGCCCATACGGTGGCCACGGTCTTTCCCTGTTCATGCAACCGTCTCGCGGCGACCATGTTCGCACCCGAGCTGATGCCGACGCAGAAGCCGTGCGTGTCATGAATCCTGTGGGCTTCCGCCTCCGCGTCCGCGGTGCTGACGCGTGCGACGTCATCGACGGCCTTCATGTCGACCAGCTCTGGAATGAAGCCGTCGCCGATGCCTTGGATGCCGTGCTCACCTGCGCAGCCGCCGCTCATGACGGCCGACTCCTCCGGCTCGAGGGCGACGATCTTCACTCCCGGCATGGCCTCACGCAGGGCATCGCCGACGCCCATCAGGGTGCCACCTGTACCGACGCCGGCGATAAATGCGTCCAATTGGGTGCAACCA
>CALAKE010000066.1 GCA_937922775.1 uncultured bacterium
GGGCCTCGTCCTGCAGGGCACCGAGGTCAAGGCTCTGCGCGCGGGGCGCGCCAACCTGAAAGACTCGTATGCCGCCATTGAGGGGACCGAGATCTTCCTGCACAACTGCCACATCGGTCCCTATCCACCCGCTGGTCCCAACAACCAGCACGAGCCAGAGCGTTCGCGAAAGCTCCTGATGCACCGGCGAGAGATCGAGCGTTTACGGGGCAAGACCCTCGAGCGTGGCCTCACACTGGTCCCCTTACGAATCTACTTCCGAGGTGGCCGGGCTAAGATCGAGCTCGCATTGGGTCGTGGCAAGCGTGCTTACGACAAGCGGGAAGCGAAGCGACGCGACGCGGCCGAGAGGGATATCGAGCAGGAGCTGCGTCGGCGGCGGTAACGCTGAGTGGGCAGCGAGTTGGGTAGTCCCGGGGCCTGCTCGGAGGGCTACGCGCTGCGCGCGCCCTATCCGGGTAAACGCCCCCCGAGCAGGCCCTGGGACTACCCAACCCCCTCGCTCCCTATCCGGATAAACGCCCCCCGAGCAGACCCTGGGACTACCCAACCCCTTCGCGCCCTATCCGGGTAAACGCTCCCCGAACAGGCCCTGTGTGCCAGCCGGCCCTTTATCAGCGCATCCAATCTTCCCTGCCTACTGAAAGCCGTGTCCGAGATGACTGACTGGTGGCGCACCACGAATTTATACCTTGACCACTTAGGTATGAAGTGCCATGATACCTAAGTGAACAAGGTGTCAGGACAGCCGCGGGAGTGAGAGGTCATGGCAGGCAGCAATCTCTACACCGGCACGTTGGATTTGTTGATCTTGAAGGCGCTCGAGTGGGGGCCGCTGCACGGCTATGCGATCGGGCGTTGGATCCGGGAGATCAGCGAGGGGGCCCTACAGATCGAGGAGGGGGCCCTCTACCCGGCCCTTCATCGTCTCGAGCGCAGTGGCTGGCTGGACTCCGACTGGGGCCGCACCGAGAGGAATCGTCAGGCCAAGTTCTATGGCCTGACCAAGAAAGGCACTACGCAGCTGGAGAAGGAGACGATGCGGTGGGCGGAGCATGCCCAGGCGGTCGATGCAGTTCTGAGTGCCAAGCTGAGCACCGAAAGGAGCTGATGAACCCTCATGTCGCGCTCAAAGGACGACCCTCGCGCTCCCCAGAGACGAGATGAAGTCCGCCGCACCTTGAGGATTACTCGTAGCAAGCCGGATCCGGGCCGGGACGTGAGCGAGGAAATCGAGTTCCACCTCGAGGAACGGACGAGAGAGCTGATGGCGGAAGGCCTGGACCCAACCGACGCGGCAAGAGCTGCCCGCGAGGCATTCGGAGATCGCGGCCGCATCGAAGAAGATTGCCTGGATATCGCCGCGCCTTTGCAGAAGAAGATGGGTCGTTCGCGGTTCATCGGTGAGCTTTTGGGTGACGTTCGATTTGCCCTTCGCGGGCTGATCAAGCAGCCGGGATTCACCGTCGTCGCTCTGCTGACTCTGGCCCTCTGCATCGGCGCCAACTCGGCGATTTTCAGTGTGGTGAATGCTGTCCTACTGCGCCCCCTGCCGTTCCCCGATTCGGATCGAATCGTGACCTTGACCAACGCTTACCCCGCGGCGGGCGTGGACCGGTCGGGCAGCAGCGCGAGAGACTACTTCGACAGGCGGGAGGGCATCGAGGCTTTCGAGCAGGTGACCGAGTACCGCCAGCTCCCACTCACGATCGGCGGCGACGATTCCTCCCAGACGGTACTGGGGATGATCGTGACAACGGAGTTCTTCCCGGTGTTCGGGGTCGAGCCTCTCCTGGGGCGCAGGTTTACCGAAGAGGATTGTGTCGAGGGCCAGGAAAGCAAGCTGATCATCAGTGAGGGGTTGTGGCAACAGCACTTCGCAGGCGCCGAGTCAGCCCTCGGCGCCGAGATTCGGGTCGAAGGAGTGCCGATGACGGTCGTGGGGGTCATGCCGGACGACTTCCGATTCACACCGTGGCATGCGCAGGTCTGGGCCCCGCTCGTGTACACACAAAGCGACCTCGACTACTACCACAACAACACCTACCAGATGCTGGCCCGATTGAAGCCGGGGGTATCCCTGTCAGAAGCACAGAGCCAGGTGGACGCGCTCAACGCAGCGGTTACCGAGACTCTTCCCACGGAGATCCGGCAGCTCGTGGTCGATGGTGGCTTCCGCACTCCGGTGCAACACCTGGCCGACGATCTCGTGCACGCTTTCCGCGCGCCCCTGTTCTTGCTCTGGGGTGCAGTTCTCTTCGTCCTGGTCATCGGCTGCCTGAACATTGCCAACTTGCTGCTCGTGCGCGCCACGGCGCGGATGCACGAACTGGGGACTCGCTACGTCTTGGGCGCAAGCCGGTGGCGAGTGGGCCGGCAACTACTGACGGAAGGCCTCGTCCTGACGCTGATTGGAGGCTTCTTGAGCCTCGCGTTGGGTGGGTGGAGCCTCGGCCTGTTGGACGCCTTCGATTACCTACAGATCCCACGCATCGATGAGGTGCGGATGGACACCCAAGCGGTGCTCTTCACGTTCGGACTCGCCGCTCTTGTGGGGCTTGTCGCCGGATTGATCCCCGCCGTCGTGACGAATCGCCGCGACTTGTACGCGGTCTTTCGCGGTGGAGGTTCTACAGGGGCCGAGGCTGGCCAATCAGCGGGCAATGGGGCGCCTCTGCGAAACACCTTGGTCGCGGCCCAGGTCGCGCTGGCCTTCGTTTTACTGATCGGAGGAGGGCTTCTGTTTGCCAGTCTCCGAAACGTCCTGGCGGTGAGCCCTGGATTCAGCACCAGTCATTTGCTCGTCGGCGACATCCTGTTGCCCGATACTCGCTATGAAAAAGACTCGGCGCGATTTGAATTCGTTCGCTCCGCGATCGAGAGCATCGGGGCTCTACCTGGAGCTCAGGATGTGCTCTTTGCCAGCCAGTTGCCGTTTTCTGGCAGGAAGTCGGCTACCGTTCTGAGCGTCGAGGGCCGCCCCCGGCAGGAGGGCGAGGCCATGTCGCCCTTCTACCAGACGACCGTGACCGACGGGTATTTCGCAGCGCTGGGCATACCGCTCATAGCAGGCCGCTATTTTCAAGCCACCGATACCCCTGAGGCGGGTCCTGTGGCCATCATCGACGAGCACATGGCCCACTTCTACTGGCCCGACGAAAGCCCTCTCGGGAAGCGCATCACCTATGACATCCCGCCCACGGAAGACACGAACTGGATGACGATCGTGGGGGTGGTGGGAAGCGTCCTGCAAAATGATCTCGACGAACCCGCGCCACCAGGTGCCTTCTATCGTCCCTTCGCCCAGGACGCGGTTCCCTACCCGCAACTGGCTGTTCGAGCAGACGTCGACCCTCTATCTCTGGTAGCGGCGGTCCGCGAGCAGCTCAGCGCTTTGGATCCGGCGGTGACACTGGTCGAGGTCCAGTCGATGGATGACGCCATCGGCGAGCGCCTCATTCCCAGGCGCCTTCCCATGCTGGCGCTGACGGCGTTTGCGACCGTCGCGCTGTTCCTGGCCACCATCGGTTTGTACGGCGTACTGGCCTACTCCGTGAGCCGGCGGACGAAGGAAATCGGTATTCGGATTGCGTTGGGTAGCTCCACGGGCGATCTGTACCGGCTGGTCCTCCGTCATGGCCTGTCGGTTGTTGCCATCGGTCTCGTCCTCGGTGTCGCCGGCGCCCTCGCACTCACGAGGCTGCTCACTGGCTTTCTGTTCGAGGTAGAGCCGACCGACCCCGTCGTCTATGGGGCGGTCGCGATGGTGACCGGGATTGTGGCACTTCTGGCCTGCGTGCTTCCGGTCCGGCGGGCCACTCGGGTCGACCCGGTGGAGGCGCTCAAGGCGGAATAGCCTGCGGCCGATGGTTTGACGTCGTCTCGAGCGTGCGGGAGGTACAGCCTGCTAGCGTCTCGCGCTCAGCTCGATGCAGAGCTCCAGGGCGGCGATCATGGCCCCGGGATCGGCGATGCCCTGACCGGCGATGCCGTACGCGACACCGTGATCGGGGGAGGTGCGAGGGTAGGGCAGGCCGAAGGTCACGTTGACACTGACCCCCGGGGCACGCTTGGCGATCAAGGTGCCCTGGTCGTGATACATGCACAGCACGACATCGAGGTCGGGCTCGCGAAAGATGCTGTCGGCGGCATACGGGCCCGACACCTGAATGCCCTCCGTCCTGGCTTCGGTCATGGCGGGCACCAATTCACCCTCTTCCTCGTTGCCAAAGATTCCTCCCTCGCCGGCATGAGGGTTGAGACCCGCCACACCGATGCGTGGATTCACTCCGAACCATCTCGACCAGCCGGCGTCGAGATCTCGCAACTTATTGAGGACACGATTCTGCCGCACGGCAACGAGTGCCGTGGCAATCGGCAAGTGGGTGGTAAGCAGGGCGACGGCAGGCTGAGGTCCGAAGAACAACATCAACGGGTTCGCGACCTCGGCCCGCCCGGCAAGGTACTCGGTATGGCCGACAAAAGCCGGCTCTCGGATGGCGATGATCTCCTTGCTCACGGGCGCTGTCACAAGTCCAGCGAGCTTCTCGGTAGTGGCCAGGTCGGCGCCGGCACGGATACAGGCGAGGGCAGCGGCGCCGTCGGTCTCACGGGGTTGCCCGGGGGTGAGGTCGGGTCCGACTGCAGCGCAGGAGAGGACAAACGGACCATCCTTCCCCGCCATGAGCCGCTCTCTCGCCTCGTCGCAATCGCCGACCAATGTGAAGGCAAGATCGATACCCAGGCGCTGCCCTGCGGTTCGCAGAACCGACGGATCACCGAGCAAGAGGGTCGAAGTTGCCGCCTTAGGCAACTCGCTGAGAGCCTTGAGGAGAATCTCGGGGCCGATCCCGGCGGGGTCGCCCATCGTGCATCCGACCAGTGGACGGTGGTCTCGAGCGCGCGGGCGATCTTCCAACTCCTGCGCGCTCATCATCTGACCGCCTCGCCGTTCAGGGCGGCGCCGGTTTCGATGAGCGCCTGTTCGATGACAAGCCGGACATTCGGCTGCACCGGGCCGTGCAAGCGATCATCGGCACGCTGCACGGCATCGAGGGCATCGAGGAGGCCGTCGCTATCCATTTCACCGACCCAATCCTGCCAGTCAGCACGGCGATCAGCGTTCACCAGGAGGACACGGTCGCCGCCCGAGCTCAGCACCAACAAATCCCTGAGGATGTCGCGCAGTGCCGCCATCATGGATGCGGCCTGGTCGACCTTCCTCTCGCCCGCTCCGGCGTCCTTGAGAAGTTCGGCCGAAGCCAGGAGAGCGGCGCCGCCCTGAATGGCGTCACGAAGCGCTTCCTCGGCCACCCTTCGCCTCTCGAGATGATCATCGAGGTCGAGGTTGAGCGCGCGACCGATACTGCCGGACACCAGCGCTGCCCGCAGGCGTGCCTCGTCGGAAGGCAGGTCATGAACCTCCTCGAGATGTCGCTGAAGCACATCCGGGACCAGAGGCCGGAATCGAAGAGGCTGACAGCGTGACCGCACTGTCGGAAGGAGGCTCTCGGGCGCTGACGTGGCCAGGACGATCAGAGACGAAGGCGGGGGTTCCTCGAGAGTCTTCAGCAGGCTGTTCTGCGAACTGGCGTTCAGGCGGTGAGCATCGTCGATCATCACCAGCCGCCGTCTTCCCTCATAGGGCCGGAAACCCACCTTGTCGATGACTTCCTTCCGGATCTTCTCGACCTTGATCTGCCCGCCCTTTCCCTCCGGCGTCATCCAAATGATGTCCGGGTGCAGGCCGCGGGAAACCTTGCGGCACGACACGCAGGTTCCACAGGCATCCTTGAAGCCGCCCGCCTCGCAGTTCAGCGCTTGGGCGAGGATGCCCGCGCATGTTGCCTTGCCGACTCCAGCGGGGCCGTGGAACAGCAGGGCATGTGGCAGGCGGTTGTCTTCCAATGCCCTGCGCAGAGCCTCGATCACACTGTCTTGCCCGACAAGTGCGTCGAAGCCGTGTCCGAGTGGCTGCGGTGGTGCCGGGCCCCCTGCCTCGGCGACAGCAGCATCCCGCGCACTGATTTCGGATTTGGTCGGTTTTCTCACCACAGATACCTCAGGACATCGGCGCGATCTCGCAGTTCGACGATCCACTCGTCGATGCGCCGATTGACCTCCTCCTCTCGCAAGACTGCCGTGATCAAGTCCGAGACGCTCTCCATGGCGGGTAAGGGCTCACCCAGTCTCTGCATCTCCGCAGTCAAGATCTCTTCGTAGTACTCCGTTATACGCTGCTGAGAGATGTCCACAAACTCTCTGAAGCGTGTCTCTATGTAACCTTCCACAATGAGCTGGCGCTCGAGAGCTCGGCGCAGCGTCGAATTCGAGAATCCCCACCTCTGCATCTCGGCCTCGAACTCCTCACGGCTGGGAAAGGTGGCGGCGAGATCCTGAAACTCGGCAGAAATGGCGCTGCTGGTGACGTCCACTTGAGGGAAGCGGCGCACGTACTGAAAGACCAGCAGACTGTCGATGAGGCAATCGAGAGTCTCCATCTCGCGCCTCTCACCGTCGGTCGCGTCGCTCGAGTTCGTCAGGTCGCAACCCCCAGCCAAGCCTGCAAGACGGTTCGACTCATAGACGCTGAGGGCTCTCTGAAGCTGGCCCAAGGTGACGACCTCACCGTTGACCACCGCGACGATACGATCGATGACCTGCCCCTTCTTCTCGTTCTCGTCGCTTTCGAACGCCAGTGCGGCCGGTGCGCACAGCATTGCTGAGGTGACCACAGCCAGCGCCAGCAGTACGCCCCCTCTCGACGTCGTCTGTGCACGCATCAGAAGGTTTGCCCCACGGAAATGTAGAACCTCGATCCGTCCTCACCGTCCCTGCGGTCGAGAAAATGCCCCCAATCGAGCCGAATCGGGCCGACCGGAGTGTTGTAGCGGATCCCGATGCCCGCGATCTCACGAATCTCATAGCTGCTCACGGTGCCGAAATCCGTAAACACATTGCCAACGTCGAAGAAGACCACTGCACCGAGGTTTCCGCGTACCGGGAAGCGAAGCTCCAGATTGCCAACCAGAAGCACATTCCCGCCGATCGGATTACCGTTCTCGTTGGTCGGCCCTGCCTCGTTGAACTTGAAGGCCCTCAACGTCGATTGACCTCCCGTATAGAAGCGTTCGGCCAGCGGCAGGGTCGTGTCACCGGCGAACGGGATTGCCCAGCCAGCGCGCACCGCGGCAGCGAAGACGATCCCGTGTCCCATGTCCCGGTACCAATAGAAGCGCCCGAACAGGCGCAGGAAATCGCTCTGACTTCCGAGAGCCTCGCTCGCGAGCTCAACCTCGGCCGTGCCGTAAGTGCCACTGCTCGGGTTGATCGGGTCGGGACGGCTGTCGCGAATGAGCGAATAGCCGACACTGCCAATGATGACTGACTGGTCCTGCTGGTCGAGCTCCGCGGGATCGCCCTCGTAGTTGAAGGTCTTCACGCGGCGAAAGGCATAGCGCGCCAAGCTGCTCAGAATCTCACTGTGCCGTTTTCGGACGAGAAACGAGCCGCCGTAGCGCTCCACGTTGAAGCTCGGTTCCTCAACGCTTTCGAAGAAGCCCACCCCCGATGCCTCCAGGCGGCGCCCCAAGAAATATGGCTCAGTGAAGATCAATCGCCCGCGCTGCTCACGAAAAGAAGCCCGCACGGCGAGGATGCCCTGGCGGTTTTTGCCCCAGAGGTTTTCTCTGCTGACGATGATCAGGCCGCGTGGCCCTTCTTGGCTGCCATATCCAACGCCCCACGACAGGCGCGTGCTCGGCCCCTCTTCGACACGTACGACAATGGTTTGCTCCGTAGCCAGCGAGTCCGGCTGGGCTGGCTGGATCTCCACCCGGGTGAAAATCCCGAGCCGATAGAGCCGGCTCTGGCTCTCGGCGACGGCCTCGAAGGTGAGCGGCGAACCCGGCACGATCGCGAGCTCCCTACGGATGACTTCATCGCTTGTCACCTGGTTTCCCGCGATGAGAATCCTGCCGACGCGAACACGCTCTCCCGGATACATCGTGAACGAAACGCCAACCGTGCCGGCCTCTGCATCAGGCTCGAGCGCTGGCGTCACCTGGCCACGCGGGTAACCGGCGTTGGCAAGCTGGATGCGCAGCAGGCCCTCATCTTCCTGTACTGTTCTGTCATTGAACGGAGAGCCTGGCTGTAGTCGGAGCTGGGTGGCCCAGGCATCAGGATCGATGCC
>CALAKE010000067.1 GCA_937922775.1 uncultured bacterium
ATGGTCAGGGGCAGTCCGAGCCCTCGGTATGGATGGCGTGGGGGCTGTGGAAGAAGGTATTCGACGACCTGCATCCTGCGGTCGGTGGGGCTCTGGATCAGCTCGCCGGCAGCGGCATCGGCGCCGATTGGGGGGCACGGATGCTCTCACGGCGGAGCTCTCTCTACGAGCCTCTCAGCTACAACAATGGCGCGGTCTGGCCGTTCCTCACCGGCTTCGCGACCCTGGCTCTCTACGAGCACGACCGCGCTCCGGCCGGTTGGGCCTACCTCGATGGTACCGCCGATCTCACCTTCCTCGATGCGCGCGGCTACATCACCGAGCTTCTCTCGGGCGATCTGCTGAAGCCGATCGATGCCTCGGTGCCGCACCAGCTCTTTGCCACCTCGGGGCTGGTATCGGGTCTGCTGCGCGGCCTCGTGGGGTTGAGGGCGCACACCACGATGGACCCGGATGGCGACGGCTCGACCGGGAGCGTATCGATCTCGCCACAACTGCAGCCCGATTGGGACTACCTGCACCTGCGCAACCTGCGCTGGCAAGGGACGCTGTTCAACGTTTCATTCGAAAGAAAAAGGGGCAGGGTTCGTTCTGTCTCAACGGCACCGGCGACCGGCGAGCCTGTCTCGAGCGCCGTACGTCGGGAAACGCTCACCGTTACCGTTTCCTCCCGTCCTCCGGGCGCAAGCCTGCCTCTGAGCGTCGGGATTCGCCTGCCGCCCGGGGCCGAGCCCGTTGACGATCTTCTCGAGGTGCGCGATTCGCTGGGGCCGGAAATCCCGGGAGCGGATCACCGGTTGCGCGTACTCGAGATTCCTTGGTTTGTGAGGGACGGAGCCGGAGACGAGAGCTTCACGGTCACCTACCGGCCAGGTATCGGGTTGCGCCTGCTACACGATCCGCTGCGGCTCGGCGATCGCTCCTCTCGGCTGCGGGTCATCGATGCCTGGCTGAATGAGCGCGGAGGCAGCGTCTACACGGCGCGCCTCGAAGGCCTCGCCGGCAAGACCTACCAACTGGATCTCGACCTTCCCTTCGAGGTTGAGTCGCTGCAGGGAGCTCGCGAGGTCGGCGGCAGCGGGGGTAATCGCCGTCTCGAGGTGACATTCCCCGGCGGTGCAGGGGAGGGCGATCAGGAGTGGGCCACCGTTGATGTGGTCGTGACTCTCGGGAACCGACGCTAGCGGGGGCGGGCGACAGCAGCGGCGGCCGGCGTTCAGCCGTGCGGGCAGTAGCAGAGAACTGTGCTCCGCGGGGCTGTGTCTAGGGAACCGTAGTCGCCTGCTCCACCCTACTGGATATAGCCGAGGCTCCGTAGCCGACGCAGGTCTTCCTCGCTCAAGCCGTCGTCATCCGTGCCGCGCCGCGTCTGCCATTCGGCGTAGGCGTTCATGAGATCGACCTTGTAGCGCCGGAGCCGCTCGACCATCGAGCGGTGCAACGGATTCGCAGGGTCGTAGATGTCTTGGTCCTCTGTCGGATCCGCAGCCAAGTCAAAAGCTTCGAAGCGCCACTCGCCTTCGAGGCCACGCCGGTACTTGAGCACCACGTCGCCCTCCCGGAGAGCAACCCACGTCTGTTCGATGCTGGCTTCCGAGAAATACTCGAAGAACAACTTCATATCCGGGGCATGCCTGCGCAGCGATTTCGTAGGCCAAATGCCGGTGTGGGAGTAGGCATCGAGCGCAGGTGCCGGCTCGTCACCACGCATCACGCCGGAGAGATCGACGCCCACCGCAGGTCCCAGAGCGGCTTGGGCCCGGATCTCGACTCCTGCCAGGCCCGCGATCGTCGGGTAGATGTCCGCCGAGCGGGTCACGAACTCGATACGTCCCGGCGCGACTCCCTGCCCTGGCGCCCGGATAATCAGCGGCACGTCGACAACCTCGGCCTCCAGGGACGACCCGTGCGACCAATGGAAGAGGTCGGAAGGCGAATACATGGACTCGCCGTGATCGGCTGTGAAGACGAGCAACGCCTCGTCGCGCAAGCCGGCGTCGTCGATGAAACGTACGACTCGTCCGAACATCCGATCCAACCAGTAGACGTTGGAGCGGTAGACGATCTCGAGCAGTCGGGCGAAGTCGTCGACCTCTTGATCCGACCACCCCAGGCCCGCAACGGTCTCGGGAAAATTGAACTGAAAACTGCGGTAGCTATCCTGGAAGAGTCGGTATTGCTCTCTGATCCACTCGTCGGGCATTCCTTCCAGGAAGTCACACTCGGCTGGGTGGGCCTCGCAGAATGTCTCGAGATGGGTGTTCTGGTAGGGCGAGTGCGTGATGGTGAAGTTGGCGAACACGAACGCTCTGTAGTCGGGATCATCGGCGACCCTCGTGAGGATTTCCTGGAAGCGTTCGTCGCCTCCTCGCAGGATGTCGGGGATGACGTTCTCAGGTGGAATTCCCTGCCCGTAGTTGAGCTCGGCGCTAGCCATGCCATGCCCACTCCAGAAAAAACCCTCGTAGCCTTCGCGAACGAACGCCTCCGAAATCACTTCGACAGAGTCGAAAAGCTCCCGGGGGTGCGAGAACACACCGTGCAGAGGCGCCTGGCCGCCGGTGAGAATCGAGGCGAAGGAGACCCCTGACATGCCGGCCTCCGTGCGGTGGCGGGTGAAGACCTGGCCATCGCCCGCGAGCCATGCAAGGCGCGGGGTGTAGCCGACCTCAGGGTTGTAGGGCGACAGAAACGATGTGTTCAGCGTGCAGGTCGCGTACAGCAGGACGAGGCGTGGTTGCGGGAATCGCACATCTTCCTCTTCCGGCGAGCTTGCTCCCCGGCAGGCCCAAGCACTTCCTGCCAATGACAGCGCGAGAATCGCCACCAGGGGCTTGCAGAGGGCAGCAGAGCCCATCCATCTCGAGCGCATTGGACCGTTTCCTCCGTTAGCAGTGCGACCGAAGGCCTACTCAGCATCATATAGCGGCTCGCGGTCAGCGGCTCAGCCCTAAACCGCAAGAGATGCGGGGGGCCCCACTCTGGGGCCCGACGCGGGTGCGGGTTTGCACCCTGACGCCATCTGCGTTTGCATAGGGGCGAGTTTTTCGTCCACTGCAACCTGGAGGACCCGTCATGCGACGTCTGCTCCCCTTGCTGGTTGTCTCCGTAGTTGTTGCTTCGTTGCTCACCACCTCGTTCGAGGCCGCTGCGTTTGCTCGCCCCGTCGCTCCTCAGGAGACCGCTCCCTTCTGGTCGGCACGTCCTTTCGGCACCTTGCGTCAGCAGGCCGAGGTGCAGCAGAAGTGGCTGAAGGAACGGCTCGAGGTCAATCTGCCCAAGATCATGCGCCAGCAGGGCGTCGACATGTGGGTCGTGTCGATGCGCGAGTACAACGAGGATCCGGTGTTCCACGCCTTGGTGGATGCCACGAGCTTCGCCGCTCGTCGCCGCACCATCTACATCTTCTTCGATCAGGGGCCGGAAAAAGGAGTTCGGCGCCTCGCCCTGGGCGGCGGCTCGATGGGTGGGCTCTACGAGACCTACCGGGCCCAGCAGGACACCGAGCGTGAGGAGCAGGCCGAGCTGTGGGGCGCAGGACAGTGGCGGCTGTTTGCTCAGGTCGTGCGCGAGCTCGATCCGAAGGTCATTGCCGTCAACATCGATCACGAGCACAACTTCGCCGACGGCCTCACCGCCGGTGAGTGGGAACAGATGCGCGAGGCCCTCGGTCCCGAGCTCGAAGGCCGTGTCGTGCGCAACCCTCGCCTCACCATCGATTATCTGGCCATGCGCGTGCCGGGCATGACGCCCGTCTATCGCCGCGCCCAGGTCATGGTGCACGAGATCATCTCGGCGGCCTTTTCGAACCTCGTCATTACTCCCGGCGAGACCACGACTCAGGACGTCGTCTGGTGGATGCGCCAGCGTGTCAACGACCTGGGCCTGCAGACCTGGTTCCAGCCCTCGATATCGGTGCAGCGCAAGGGCGTCGAGGGCTCCGATCTCGGCGAGAATCCCGTGATCCAGCGTGGTGATGTGCTGCACTGCGACTTCGGCATCAGCGTCATGGGGATGAAGACCGACACCCAGCATATGGCCTATGTGCTGCGCGAAGGGGAGACCACGGCTCCCGAGGGGCTGCAGAAGGCGTTGGACAACGCCAAGCGACTGCAGGACATTCTCCTGGAGAAAACCGAGGTCGGTTTGTCGGGTAACGAGGTGTTGCACGCCGTCCTCGAGCAGATGAACGCCGAGGGGCTCAACGGCACCATGTACTCGCACCCGATCGGCGACCACGGCCACGGCGCCGGCCCGCTGATCGGCCTGTGGGACTACCAGGAGGGCGTGCCCGGCCGCGGCGACGTGCCGGTGATTCCCGGCATGTGGTTTTCCACCGAGCTGCAGGTGACCACCCCGGTGCCGGAGTGGGACAACCAGCCGGTGCGCATGGCCATGGAAGAAGAAGCCGAGATTACGGCCGACGGTGAGATGCGCTGGGTGCTGCGCCGTCAGACGGAGCTACACCTGGTTTACTGATTGCGGTTGGGGAAGGAGTCCGGCACTACGAGTCGCCGGGCTCTTCTCTTCCGGGGGAAGGCAAAAGCAGGAAAGTGCTGAGCGCTACGCCCTAGCCTAGCCTTCTTCACCTCGGTCGTTGCGCAGAACCAGATCGTCGTATTCGCCAGGGTCGATGATCGCTTCGACGATTGTTGGCCCATCGGCCTCGAAGGCCGCCCGCAGGGAGAGCTCGAATTCGTCGGCGCTGCTCGTGCGGGTCATTGGGACCCCGAAGACATTGGCCTGGTGGATCGCCAATGGCCGTGCATCCGGGGCGCTGGGCGCGGCGCCCTCGACCGGCGCACCTCCCAGCGGGGTCCCATAGGCAAGATTTCCCTTCCGCTCCTGCTTGATACGGATGAGAGCCAGCTCCCTGTCGGTGAACAGCACGAAGACGATCGGGAGCCTCTCGCGTACAGCAACCGCGAGCTCCCCAGCGGTCATCAGGAAGCCGCCGTCGCCCATCACCGCGCAAACAGGCAGCTGCGGGTGGCAGAGCTTGGCCGCAATGGCGGCGGGGATCGCGTAGCCCATGGACGACCAGCCATTGGTCATGAGCTGCGCTCCAGCCCAGGGAGTCGGCCACTTCTGGCCGATCAGGTGGAGGTGCGCGCCCACGTCCGCGGTCATGATGCCATCGCCCGGCAGGGCCTCGCGCAGGATATCCAGCGCCGCGCGCGGATCGATGCCTCGCTTTGGTGTCGCCGCGTTCTCGGATGCCGAAAGTTGCTCGAACATGTGCCGCCGCCGCTCGTTCAATGCCGGCTGATCCCAGTCCTTGCCGACCGCAATCTCGCCCTGATCCAGCCCGAGTAGGCAGTACATGGAAGTTGCGATATCGCCGACCACGTCGACGGCCAGATCAAACTTGCTGGTGTCGAGATCCGCTGCCACGGTATCGATGTTCAGCAGCGGAGCATCCGGCATCCAGGCCTCCAGGTTGAACTCTACCGGGTCGTAGCCGATTGCTACGACGAGGTCGGCCTGTCGGTGAGTCCGCCCGACATGATCGCTCAGCGCGTGAAAAAGCACCCCGGCGTAGTTAGGGTGGGAGTTCTGTAGCACTCCCTTGGCCATCGGGGTCAGAACTACAGGCAAGCCGTACAACTCGGCAAGGGCGGTAATCTCCTCCTCGACTCCCGCACGCACCGCACCGAGGCCAATGGCCAGCACAGGCTTCCTGGCAGCTTGAAAAAGCCTCCCCATCTCCTCGAGAAGATCGTTGCCCGCGGCGGCAGCCGGCGGGGGGGGCGAGAACGCCTGCGTAGCGGCCCGTGAATTGCCAGCCCCGGCAGTGACCTCCATCTCGCGGCTGAGACCCAACGGCAGGCCGATGTGCACCGGTCCGGGCCGCTCGCTCATCGCGACATGGGCGGCATCGAGCAAAATCTCCCGAATCAGCCCTTTCTCCAGACGGGTCGTCTTCTTGGTGATCGGCGCGAACAGGGCCTGGTGATCGATGCCCATCTGCGTGGTGCGACCACGCATGGACTCTGGCATCTCATCGGTCAGCGCAATCACCGGCGAGCGGTCGAGTAATGCGCAGCCGACACCAGTGCTGAGGTTGGTGGCCCCTGGGCCGAAGGTACCGAAGCAGACGCCCGGTACGCCTGTCAGGCGGCCGCAGACGGTGGCCATGAAGGCGGCCCCACCCTCATGGGTCGTAAGAACGAAGTCGATGCCGTCGGTCCGGCGGAGGGCTTCCATGTAGTCGACCCAGCCGCCGCTAGGGACTCCGAAGACATGGCGGACGCCGATTTCTGCCAGCGTCTCGACTACAACCTGGGCTACGGTCTTGTCTGCCATCTCAGTCGGGGGTCGGCAGGAGTTACAGGTGCTCAGTGGTGAGCCGATTCTAGTTCGGCGAGCTGAGCGCACGAAACGCCCGGGGCGCGGCCTGGTCAGCCTCGTCCCCGGGCGTCGTGCAGATTCCGCTTCTCACCCAAAACCGGGCTAGCTACCAGCCGCGGGCGAACATGGCCCAGTACTCGTCGCCGATTTCCCACCACTTGGCCATCGTGGCCAAGGCGAAGTCGTTGCTGTACTGGGTGATGTAGCGGCGAAAGGCCTCGTAGTCGCCGCTTTCGTAAATCTCCAT
>CALAKE010000068.1 GCA_937922775.1 uncultured bacterium
CTATTGCTTGCGCCGCGGCCTTCTTCTCTCTCCGTTTCCCAGCGCACCACCGAGGATGCTGTCGATTCCGCTCACAACCTCCTGCTCCAAGCGATCCACTGCTGTGGTCGCGACCGATTCCACAGCGCGGCGGCCCGCGTCGGCGAGCGCCGCGGTGATGGCGCCCGTGTCGGGTCCGAAATCGGGCTCATCGAGCGTTCCGCTGATCAGCAGAGGTACTGTAAGCCAATCATCATTGGCGGTGATGGCGTCCAGCACATTGCGAGCCACCCCGGCGTCCTCGCTGACCTCCCCTCGCGGTATGCCGATTGACATGCTGCCAGAAAGCGGCCCCTCGAGATTGGCCGTGGCGTCTCCCGATATCTTCATGATCTCGCTCTCCAGCGTGAAGGGCTCGATCGTGATGACCGATCCAGACATGCCGAAGCGCACCTCGGTCGCGTTGTAGGCGGTACCGACCAGCGAGGTGCCGAGGGCCGCGTCGACGGCTGGAAGCGGGTCGATGCTGGGCAGCGCTCCGGGGGCCAGCCGGAGGGCGCCGCTGGCGGTGATCCCTGCGAGCTCCGTGCCGACACCCTGCGCCTGGACGGTCAAGTTGGCATCGCCCAGAGCTGTCTGATCGCCGACGCCGAGGAGGATGTTGGGGTTCACGTCGCTGGCTGCCGCGGCGATCGAGTATTCGATCGCCTCACCCGTCAGATCGACGTCCATCGTCTCAACCCCAACCACACCGGCAGGAGCGGTAACGTTGAGCTCGCTCACGGTGAAGACGCCGTGGTCAGCGACGAGGTCGCCGGAGCTGAGCGCCATTGTCGTATCCCCCAAGGTTACGGTCTCGGCACCGATCGTACCGCGTCCCCCAAATGCCTCGAGTCCTTCTCCGGCACGGGGATCGAGAGAGAGATCGCGCAGCAGAATCTCCAGGCCGCTGACCGAAAGCGAGTCTCCAGCCCCTTCGTTCCGAGCCGATAGGCGGCCGCCAACAATCGATATCTCGGAAACCACGAGGGAGAGCCCTGCCTCCTCGGCCTCAACCGCAGTTCCAGGGGCCTGGGTTGGCGCGGGCTCCTCCGCGGCGACCGGTGTTTCGGTCTCGGCAGCTGGTTCTTCTGGTGTCGGCTCCGCCCCCTCCGTCGCCTGCTCTTCGGCCTCGTAAGAAATGACCTCGATTTGTGGGCGCTCGAGAACTACACGGTCGATGACCACTTCGCCGCGCAGTAGTGGCAGCAGGCGGTGCTCGAAGACGAGCTGATCGAGCGAAGCACTGAACTCGCCGCCCGGCATCTCGCCGTGAGCCTCGACCCCCTCGAGCCACAGTCCCTGGGAGAGGTCCAAGCGAAACGATCTGGCAGTGAGCTCGATGCCCGTAGCCTCTCCGACCTTGGCCAGAAGGGCATTACCGAGCTCGTCGGAGTCGAAGTCGCGGGTGAGAACGAATACCACCAGCAACAACACCACCGCGACGAGGGCCCCAACAACGATGAGGATCTTCTTCACGCGAGACTCCAGGTTCTTTGGTTTTCGGTGAAACGATTGACGGCTGACCCATTCGGCCTCTCCACCGCGATTAGCGCAGCCGCCTCTGGAAGTTTGTCAGGGTAAGTTGCGCCAGCGTGGCCGTCAACGGAGATGGAGCGATGCCCCAAGCAGAGCCCACGAGGCATCCGTCAGGACCACCCTGAACCGGCAGGAAGCTGCGAGCAGCGGGACATTGCGGATGATAACAGATCTCAGTATGATGTTATCATCATCTCTTGGAGAGATATCGTGATCCGCACGCAAATCAGCCTGTCAGAAGACGAGTACGAAGCCGCAAAGAGCGAGGCCCTGCGGCTCGGGATCTCGCTCGCGGAACTGCTACGACGCTCGTTGCGCACCCTGCTGCCGGCAGACGAATCACGCCCCTGGATGCGCTACGCTGGTTTCGTCGAGTCTGGCGATCCCTTGGCTAGCCAGAAGGTCGACGACGTTGTCTATGGCCACAAGGACTGAAGCGTACGTCGATACCTCTGCCCTCATCGCGCTGGCTGACAGGTCCGACACCTACCACCCGCTCTTCCGGCGCCTATTCTCCGAGCCGCCTAAGCTCATCACAACGGCGCTGGTCATCGCCGAGGGTCACGGCTGGTTTCTCAAGCGATTTGATTCGACTCGCGGGCTGCAGTTCCTGGCCATGACCGAGGCCATGGCGCCTCTGAGAGTGCTCAGCGTGGGTGCGAGCCAACAAAGAGCCGGAGCCGAGCTACTGCGCCGGTTTTCAGACCAGCGTCTCACGCTGACCGACGCGGTGGGCCTCCACCTCATGAAGGAGCGGGAGGTCGAATGCTGCTGGTCCACGGACTTCCACCTAGGGCTGACCGGAGTGCGGCTGGCGATACACCAGCTCTGAGTGCGGGGTTTTTGACTAAAGCCTGGACTTCACGAGCTGTCGAGGAGTCTAGGCTAGCTCAGCGGTCCACCGAGAACCTGTACACCGTCTTGCTGTGGTATTCCTCCCCGGGTCTCAGGATAGTCGACGGGAATCCGGGCTGGTTCGGAGAATCCGGGAAATGCTGCGTCTCCAAACAGAAGCCCGAACGGTGTCCGTAGACCTGGCCGTCCTTCCCGCGGATCGTTCCGTCGAGAAAGTTGCCCGAGTAGAACTGCAGGCCAGGCTCGGTGGTTTCGACCTCGAGAACGCGACCACTCGCCGGCTCGACCACTCGCGCCGCGGGCGAGAGCGCCGATAGCCGACCGTCGACACTGACCGAGGCCCCGTCGTCAGCTCGCACCAGCACGAAGTTGTGGTCATAGCCGCCGCCGAAGCCGAGTTGCTCGTTCTCGTCGTCGATCCGAGCGCCGATAGCGGTCGGCGCCGTGAAATCGAATGGAGTGCCGGACACCGCGGCGAGCTCTCCCGTGGGGATGAGCGTCGCATCGACCGGCGTGTACGTGTCGGCCTCGATCATCAGCTCGTGGCCGAGGATGTTGCCAGACCCGGCGAGATTGAAGTAGCTGTGGTGGGTCAGGTTGACCGGTGTGGGCTTGTTGGCCAGGGCGCGATACTCGATGACCAGCTCATTGTCGCTGTTGAGCAAGTAGCTCACTGAAAGGTCCAGGGCTCCGGGGTAGCCCTCCTCACCGTCGGGACTCTCATAAGTCAGCGCCACCCCCGCCGCGTCGCCGTTCTCGATCGGATCGGCAGCCCACAGGACCTTGTCGTACCCGACATCACCGCCGTGCAGATGGTTGGCGCCATTGTTAGTCGCGAGCTCGTACTCGACATCGTCGAGGGCGAAGCGCCCGCCGCCGATGCGGTTGCCGTAGCGGCCGATGAGGGCGCCAAAGTAAGGAGTCTCGGTGAGGTATCCATCGAGGTTGTCGTAGCCCAGCGTGATGTCAGCAAAGTTGCCATCGCGATCGGGGGCCAAAATCGACAACACGATGCCACCGTAGTCGATCAGTCGCACCTCCACACCATTCGCGTTGCGAAGCGTGAACAGTTGCACGGTACGGCCGTCAGGAAGGGTCCCGAAGGGGGTTTGGGTCACGGTCACACCGGAGGCGATCGATTCATTGGGCAAGGTGGTCTCCTGTTCCGTGGCCACGCTGCAGGCAGACAGAGCCATACAGCCCAATAGGCAAACCATGCGCGGTTGGCGCGCGATGCGAGCAAGTCGATCCCCACCGCTTGCGCGCTCGGTCATCTCTGTTGCTGAGAATCTCGTGAACATTGCGACTTCCCTCGAGTTGGCGAATTCACGACGGAGCGAACGTTACTGCCCGCGGTGCTCGGGCACAAACCGAGATGGCCACGGGGAGAGCTTCGACCTGGGCTGTCGGCCCGGGCTTCTTCGCCTATAATTGGCCCAGAGTGGGGCGGTTTCTTTGCCCCCGCAGGGTCCGGGCTGCATGTCTTCAGGGGCGATTCTCCGATGGGATCTGCAGCCACAGGCGTATCCGCAGCGGAGGACATCCAGATGAGGGAAGCCGTAGAGCGGCTTTGGCCGGAAATCGATTGGATCCAAGACGCCGACCTTAAGGAGGCAGTCACTCAGACCTGGATCAGGTCTCTCGAAGATAGCCCGCTGGATCCCGAAGATCTCGAGAAAATTCCCTTCACCCTGCTGATTCCCAACTGCCCTGCAACCTTCATGGAACACAAGCGCTGCGTCGTCCACATCGCCCGCAGATCCGCTGAGGCCATGGACGAGTTCCTCGGCAGGGGGTTGCCCATCGACCTGGACACGGTCATTGCCGGGGCAATCTTGGCCGACGTGGGCAAGGTTCTCGAGTATGAAAAGGTCGACGGAGAGGCCCGCCAGAGCGCTCGTGGCAAATACCTGAGGCATCCCTTCACTGGAGTCGCGGTGGCCATGGCCTGCGGGGTTCCTGACGACGTCTGCCACATCATCGCCACGCACGCGGGCGAGGGAAACATGGTGAAACGAACGACTGAAGCGTGGATCGTCCATCATGCCGACTTCATGAGCTACGAGCCGTTCAAGGATTTGGCCGGCTGAGGAGCAAACCCACGGTCAACGGGGGGTGTGACACCAACCAGAGAGAGCGATC
>CALAKE010000069.1 GCA_937922775.1 uncultured bacterium
CTACTCCTCGGTCGCGAACCTGGCCAAGAGTCTCGAGGACGCTGGAGCAGACGGTCTGGTGCTGTTCAACCGCTTCTACCAGCCCGACATCGACGTCGACGAGCTCACGATCGTTCCGCAACTCAAGTTCTCGGACTCATCGACGCTTCTTCTGCGGATGCACTGGCTGGCGATTCTATCCGGGCGGGTGACCCCCTCTCTGGCGGCAAGCGGCGGTGTGCACACCTCGCTCGACGCCATCAAAGCGGTTATGGCGGGCGCCCATGCCGTGCAGATGGTTTCCGCGCTCCTGGCTCACTCGCCGGAGTACCTACGTGTCGTCCTCGAGGGAATGGTGCGCTGGATGGAGGATCACGAGTACGAGTCGCTGCAGCAAATGCAGGGCAGCATGTCGTTCCAGAAGTCGCCTGACCCGGCCGCCTTCGAGCGCGTCAACTACATGAGAGTGCTGCAGAGCTGGAGGGGCTAAGCGGTCCTGAGACGCTGAGGTCCTGAGACCCAGAGACCCAGAGGCGCTGAGGTCCTGAGACCAGGAGACGCCGAGGCCCGGAGCGCTGAGGTCCTGAAACCCAGAGGCCCAGAGCCCCGGAGGCGCCGGACGGTGCCCGTTCCCTGAAGGCTAGACGACAGATACGGGAGGGTCCTGGGTCACTCGGGCCTGCTGAGTCACTAGGGCCTCCTGGGGCACTAGGGCCTCCTGGTTCACTAGGGCATCCTGAGTCACTCGGGCCTGCTGAGTCACTAGGGCCTCCTGAGTCACTAGGACCTCCTGGTTCACTAGGGCCTCCTGAGTTCCCTGGGAGACCTGAGACTCTCGAGACCCCGAGGGCCACTCTCCTGTTGAGAGCCCCCGGCCTTGGCCGGGTCGGACTCGCTCACCATCCCACCATTCGTCGTCCCGCAGCCGGCGATGACGGAAGATGCGCGCGATCGGTCGCTCCGAGGAGCCTTCCGGCGGCACGCCCAGTTCCCAGTAGAGTCGGTGCGGCGCCTGGCCCCGGCAGCTAATCCACCCGCGGTGAAGTGAAAGATGGTGGAAATCACAAAGCGAGACCAGGTTCTCGGGCTCGTCCCCACCACCATGACTCCTGAAGACGATGTGGTGCAGATGCAGTGCTTGGTGGGAGCCACATCCCGGCGCCTGGCATCGCCAGCCATCACGATCCAACAGAGGGTACTTTCGTCGCATCGCCCTGAACTCCTCGGCGTTGTAAACATGAAGGAAATGATCGAGGAGGTCGTTCAGACAGGCCCAGCGCGGCCAATCCGGACCTCTGATGGCAGTAACGGCCGCCAGGGCACGATCCAGGACCTCTTTTTCTTCGGCCGTCAGCCAGAAGAGGCGATCGCAACCGAGTACTTCGTCAACAGAGACCGCTGCGCCCGGGCTGAGCCCGAGTCTTCCGGTCAACTCATCGTCCTCGACCCCCGCCACGGCCTCTTCCGAGGCGACGAACATTGGCGCGGCGCACTCGAGCCCGCCGGAACACGATTCCCCACCATCGATCGACGGCCGGAGGTTGTCGCTGTCGAGCGGCGGCATGAGGACCTCGATGTCCCTGGGGGGCAAGCATGCGAGTCGATTCCAGACTGGCTCAGAAATAGTGCACTGGCGCTCCGCCCACCGGACCGCCTCGGTGAGTCTCTGGAAGGTCGCACGCTTTGCATATTCGACCCAGGCTCGCTCTGAACGATCATCGACGATCGAAAGCCTGACCACCCGCAGTAGCATCTCGGCTTTCAACAGCGAAAGCTCGCCGCCCTGGTACGCGTCGGCTAGGTGTTGATGCTCCCAGCAATGGCGGTCGAGTCGAACCAAACGTTGCGCCACTCGCGACGAGATTCCGAGCCGCTCGCTCACGTAGTGCGAAAAGCTGCAGAACATCATGTCCTTCCAGAGCCGGCGGTCGTGGATCAGGCAGAGTAATCGGCCAAGCTGCCAAGCAGCCGTGCGCTCCCTCCGGAGGCCATGCTTGAGCTTGCAGTGAAATGACCAGAGGGTCTCATCCCGAGGGCCGTCGTGAGGGCCTCCGTGGGGGTCGCCGTGGGGGTCGCCGTGGGGATCGCCGTGGGGATCGCCGTGGGGGTCGCCGTGGGGGTCGCCCCGAAGGCCGCGTTGCCTTCCACCGGCGCTGTCATCTCTGCCCGCAGAGGATGCCTCTGACCCAGCGTCACCTTCCGACCCCATCTCGCCTTCGACCCCAGTCTCCCCTTCATCGGCGCCGGGATCCTTGGAGAGCTCCAGGCATTCCTCGGCAAGGGCAGGCCAAGACCCGCTCATCAGAAGCGGCGACCGCGCAGCCGGCAGAAAGTCCCAGCATCCACTTTCCTTCTCGAGAAACCGCCGGTACCCCTTTCGATCCTCTGGGGGCCCGACTTCTTCCGATGAGTTGCACGCACCTGCAAGCGAATCTGAGAGCCAGTCCGCGGGCACACACGATGGATCAGTCTGGACCTGATCGTTCTGCCATTCGCATCGCCCGGTCTGGTCTTCAGCCCCATCTCCCGTCCAGGCTTCCACGGAAGTCCGGCCATGAGCGCGGCTATTCAGACTATCGAGTGGCGCATTCGCTGCAGCGACTACATCCCCGGCCCCCGACAGAAACTCCGCGGCAACGTACTCCAAGCGAGTCCCGAGGGGCACGTTCGCGCCAGCAACTTGTGCCGCGAGCTCGAGCGCGGCATCCAGCTTACCGACCATCCATTTCGGCATTGAGAGCGAGCATGGCCGCCTGGGTTCGACTGGGTCGGTCGGATAGGTCGGATCGGCCGGGTCGGCCAGACCGGCTACATCGGTCGGATTGTTCGGCCGTTCGTGCTCAGGAGGAATCGAGGTGCCCTGCTCCGCCTCGCCTGGCCCCGCCCCCGCAGCCGCAGCCGCAGCCGCCTCCCGCGCCTCCCTTGCCAACGCCTTCAGCTCCCGGACCGTCGAAGCCTGAGCATTGGCCAGCCAGGCGCCTTCATCCAAGGGCGTAGCAATGCCCCCGATGATCTGCGCCTCCGTCCACGTAATCTCGCGCAGGAGAAAGGCCCTCCTGGTTGCCGGAAGGTTCAGCAGTCGTTCGCCCAGCCTGGCCATGTCGCGAAACGATCGTCCCGTCAGTCCGAGCTCGGCGGTGGCGTATTCGGAGGCCGTACGATAGCCGAGTCGCTGGTAGGCAGCGTTCGCCTCCAGCTTCGCTGCATA
>CALAKE010000070.1 GCA_937922775.1 uncultured bacterium
TCTCCCGGCTGGGTGCGAGCGGCAAAACCGGGATCGTAGTTTTCCATCACTACCTCAGCCATCTTCTCCGGAGTCATGTCCTCCCGATAGGTATAGTCCTTGCCGTAGATGCCGTCGGTGTTGAGGTTGTCCTGCGGCGCAAACACCAGACGCCCGCGAATCTTCTCGGGGAAGCCGTCCTGGATCTGCACCGTTTCCTCTGCCATCTCGGGCACCGGAACGGGATTGAACGTGTATTCCGGCAGGCTCCCATCAGAGGGATCGGGCCCCGTGATGTAGCCCGCCACCGCGGACGCAACCACCACGGCGGGACTGGCCAAGTAGGCCTGAGCATCGCGCGAGCCCATGCGACCCTTGAAGTTGCGGTTTGTGGCCGAGATCCCGACTTCTCCCGGCTCCAGCAATCCGGTTCCGAGGCCGATGCAGGGGCCACATCCCGGTGGCAAGGGCCTGGCGCCCGCCTCCAGGAGTGCTCGCCATGCACTCGAGTCTTCGGCGGCGTCTTGAATCTCCCGGCTCGCCGCGGCGACGTAGAGCTCGACGCCATCCGCCACCTTCTTCCCCTCGATCACCTTGGCGGCCGCCTCGATGTCCTCGCGGCGGCTGTTGGTGCAGGAAACGAGGTATGCCTTGTGGACGGCCATCTTCTCGGCCTCGATGTCCGCAAGCGATCGCATCACTTGAACGGAATCGGGGCCAGCCACATGCGGGCTAACCCGGCCGAGATCTAGGACGATCTCCGCAGCGTAGATTGCATCCTCGTCGGCGCGCGGCGGGTCGACCTCCCAGCCATCGAGGTCCTCCTCTCGAAACCGCCCCTCAGCGTGAGCGCCGAGGATCGATTTGCGAGAGCGCAAGTACTCGAGAGTTACGTTGTCGACCGGGAACCAGGCGACGAGCGCCCCCCACTCGGTGCTCATGTTGGAAATGCTCAGGCGTGAATCCATGCTCAGCGTGGCCACGCCGGGGCCCGAAAACTCGACCGCGGCGTTGAGCACCTCTCCTTGGTTGTACAAGCCACAGAGCGTGATGATGACGTCCTTCCCGGTAACACCCTCTCGCAGCTCGCCCTCGAGAACGACTCGGACGGTGCGGGGAATCAGCCACCAGAACTCCCCCGTGGCCCAGATCGCGGCCGCATCGGTGCGTACGACGGGCGTGCCGAGCGCCCCGATAGCCCCGTACATGTTCGAATGCGAGTCGGACGCCACGACCAGCGAGCCCGGCACGACGTAGCCGTTCGCCACCATGATCTGGTGGCCGATGCCGGTGCCGGCCGGGTAGAAGTCGACGCCCTGCTCGGCGGCGAACGCCTCGATCTCGCTGTACTTGGCGAGGTTGGTTTCCGACTCGTTCTGGATATCGTGATCGAGTGCGAAAACCGGCTGGCGGGAATCGTGGATGCGATCAGCTCCGATGGCACGGAACTTCTTCATGACCGCGGCGGTATTGTCGTGAGTCATCACGTGCCGCGGCTTCAGAGACACGACATCGCCGGCACGCACCGGGCGATCAGGACCCTCCGTCATGTGGTCCTGAGCGATCTTCTCAATGACCGTTTGACCCATGCGGCCAACTCCTTTCATTCGGCCATTGCCAGCCGTAGCCGGTATGGCCTTCTGACAAGATCCTGCTGGGCAGGCGGCTAGATATCAGCCCGGCACAAGTCCATCAGGCCCGTGATGCTCTCCACCTTCTCGAGGTTCCAAACGGCGTCCTTGATGCGCTGCCTCGCCTCCTCGCTGAAGCTCGGGCTGGAGAGCGCATCGAACTTTGTTTCGATCTCCGCGTTGGTGAGCGGGTTGCGCGGATCGCCCTTGGGGAAGTCGAGCTGCTTGGTGAACTCGTCGCCGCCCGTGGTCGTGATGGTAACGATGGCCGTCTGCAGCTCGGGAAAGGCCGCTTCGATCTCGGGGTCGGCAACGACCACGACCTTGTTGAGCTGCTCGCGGATGCGCGGCTCCATGATCTTCTCTTGCTCGAACTGCTTGGGCGTAACCTGCCTGTCGGCCAGCGCTGCCGCGATCACGTAGGGCAGGCTGTGGTCGGCGGTCTCCTTGGAGCGCGGATCGTACTTCGTCGGGTCCGCGAGAATGTCGGCGGAGCGCGCGGTCGACTTGATCAGCACCTTTTCGACCTGCTCCGCCTCCAGGTCGTTCTCGGACATCAGGTCGAGCACAGCCGAGATCGGCGTGTGGGTCAGCGCCTCGGTCGGGAACGCCTTCATGCCGCAGCGCTCGATGCGCCAGGAATCGCCCAGGCCATCAATCAGAATGTCGAGGTTCCACTCAGGGCCGTAGCAATGCACCAGGCCCTCCTTGCCATCGATGACGTGCTCAGGGCCGGTGTAGCCCTTCTCGGCCAGGAGCGCGGCCATCACGCCGGACTGCGTGGCCATGCGGTCGACGGTGTTCTTCATCATGGTGAGCTTGCCGGCGGTCACGGCCCCGAAGGAGCCGTGGTAGCTGGCGGAGATGCCCACCGCATGTTGGATCTCCTCCCAGTCCAGGTGCAGCATGCGCCCGGCCACGAAGGGCGAGGCAAAGGCGGT
>CALAKE010000071.1 GCA_937922775.1 uncultured bacterium
GCGCGCCGTTTTATGATGAACTTGTCCAACACATGCGGCAGGCGCTGTACTCGGATCGGCTGCCGGCTCAGATTGGAGGCGCGCTTGGGGCTCTCGGCGTACTGCTCGCCGCCGTCGGCCTCTTCGGGGTCATATCTCGGCTGGTCAACCAGCGGCAGCGAGAGTTTGGAATCCGTATGGCTCTCGGCGCGCGCCGTGCCAATGTGATGAAGCTCGTACTGAGCAGAGGGCTGAAGCTGTCGCTAGTCGGAATCGTTTTCGGCGTCGGCCTCGCCTTGGTCGTCGGCCGACTCATGGCGAGCTCGTTGCACGGGATCAGCCCCGCAGACCCACTGACCCTGTTCGTCGCATGCCTGATTGTCGTCGCGGTCGGTTTGGCCGCATCGTATCTACCGACTCGGCGCGCAACGCGAGTGGATCCCATGCAGGTACTGCGGTACGAATAGCGCGGCCCGGCGCACATGGCCAGCCATTCGGTCGCGTTGAAGCTTCATGCCCCCAGGGTTAAGCTCGCTGAATAGCCGCTTCCCGCCAAGCGTCCCGTTCGGGACGGACATGAGAGGTCGAGATGAAGAGACTCGTATTGCTTCTGGCAGTTTGTGTTGCGTTCGTTGGCATCTCGGTATCGGCGGAGGAGGGATCCCCGCAGGGGCAGCGGCCGAGGCCGGACGTCAAGTACGACGTTCCCGACGAGATCGACATCAACTACGAAGTCCTCGACAACATCGACACATCGACCTCCCCTCTGGGGGTTGTGCCTCTCCCCGCAGAGCTCGGCGAGACTCTGAATGGTCTGTTCACCAAGTACACCAAGGTCATTGCCCCTAACGGCAAGCCGATCCATATCTTCGCCCAGGCCGGCGTGCGTGACCTGCAGGTTGTGAGGGCTCGGGAGATCCTGAAGTACCACCTCACAGATGCTCCCGGTACGAAGTACGGCAGCGACAAGACCGCGGTCGCCAACCTCATGGGCGACGTGCGGGCGACGCTGATGTACACCGACACCCAGGCCCACTCCTTCGCCATGCGGTCCATCCTCAGGGATTCCGACCTGCGGCTGCAGGATCTCTACGCCACGGAGTCTCCGGTCGAGGGCGACTACGTCTACATCAACAACGAGGCCGAGCCCGGCGGCTTCTTCACGCGCGATGCCTCCTACGAGGAGATCATGCATCTCGTGCATGCCAAGGGCATCGACGAGGCTATGCCTGACTACGCCGAGGCCATCGCGAAGGCCGAGCAGCGTGCCATCGACGCCGATATCTATCACTACGGCCGCCCCGCTCCGCATGAGTACATCATCACGGGATTCGACATCTACTTCGGCCTCTGGGAGCACAATCCGCAGGGCGACGGAACTTCCTTCGGGGACGAGTATCCGTTTCATACCAAGGCCGAGATGGAAGAAGGCGACCGGCCTCTGTACGACCTTGTAGAGGGTTTTTGGCCGAAGCACCTCACCTACAATGCTTACATCGTTCCCGAGTTCGAAGGCACGTTCTCGATTGCGTTCGACCATGGCATCGAGTACACGCTCAAGTCGCGCTATCTCGTCAATGTCACCCTCACCGGCGACAACGACACCGCCATCCTCGGCAATGACCAGGACAATGACCTCACCGGAAACAATGGCGACAATTCGATCATCGGCGCCGCGGGCAACGACGCCATCGACGGTGGAGCCGGAACCGACACGGCGGTCTTCTCGGGCAGTTCAACCGAGTACGAAATTGTGTCTGACGGGGGCAAGACGATCGTCACCGACAGCGTCTCCGACCGCGACGGCACGGATGAGCTGAGCGGCATCGAGGTCCTGAGGTTCAGCGACAAGACCGTGGAGATCTGAACCATCCGCGCCAGGGGGGCGCGTGGCGCGGTCTGAAGTGCGGCTTGCTCCGTTACTCCGGAATCGGCTTGCCGAAGATCGTCAGCTCCAGGACGCCGCGGGGAAGGTCCTTCGGCCAGCCGGTGAGAGTAAACCGCACGTAGCGGCAGGCCACCGGCTCGATCTCGTCGAACTCGACGGCGTTGTCCGTCTGGCTCTCGGTCTTGTCGACAACGGTGGTGAAGCTTTCACCATCAGCCGACACCTCGATCTTGTAGCGCCGAAATCGGGCCGCACCCTTGTTGTTCGGCGAGTACTCATCTTCGACGTCACCGTCCGGCAAGGTGAACAGAACGCGCGCGGAGTCGACCAAAAACTCCTGCTGCTCCCACGCTCCGAGGTCGATCTCGAGCCACGGCTCAGCATCATCGTCGGCCGGCGCCCACCATGTCCTGGCGTTGTTGTCGAGGGCGTAGGGGGCGTTGCGCCCCGGAGCTTCGCTGCTGGCTACGTAAACCTTGTCCTCCGACAGTGGAATCGAGCCGGCGTCGTTGCCCTCCCAAGGTCTGGCCACGACGCCAGGCGCCCACTGCGGTGTTTCCGACGGACCCTTGATGAACATGTTGCCATCGGCGTCGAAGCCGACGGGATCCATACCGATGCGGCGCTCGAACATCCGGTTCCAGTTGCGGTACAGCAACGTGTAGATCGCCCAGAGGTTACCGTCGGGGCCTTCGACGACGCTGTGGTGCCCGGAGCCCGTGATCAGTCCGTGGTCATACAGGAGAATCGGGTTCCCTTCGTAGTACTCGAAGGGACCCAGCGGGCTCTCGCCTGTATAAACCCCCACGGCGTAGGTCGGCCATTCGGTCCCCGGGGCGGCGTACTGAAGGTAGTAAGTGTCGTCGTGCTTGGTCATCCAGGGCCCTTCGATCCAGCTCTGTGTGCTCATCTCGTTGTGGCTGCCGTAGCGCTCCCAGATGTGCGACGGCTCGAAACGGAAGAAGTGCTGCGCAGGCCCCACGAATTGTCGAAGGTCGGAGCTATCGAGCTCGACCCCGTACACACCGTCGCCGCCCCCGCCCGCGTAGTACAGGTAGACCCGGTCATCGTCGTCCACGAACACCGCCGCGTCGAAGACACCACCGTCAGCACAGCCAGTGCAGTAGTCGTGCAGGCCGTTCTCCAGCCGGTGGCCGTGCTCGTCGACGAAGTCGCCGTAGAACCCGAAGGGACCCAGCGGATTGCGGCTGCGGAAGAGGCCCCGGTCGTTGCCGGTCAAATAGACCCAGCCTTCGTACCCGAAGGCCGTGGGCGCACCAATGCCGCGGTCACCCTCGATCGACACAGGATGATGCTCCCAGTGCACGAGGTCATCGGACGACCAGACTGCAGCCCCCCAGTCCCCACCGGGCGATACCCCGCCGGTCAAGTACAAGTAGTACTTGCCCTCGAATCTGATGACTGTCGGATCCGCGAGCCGCCCGGCATTCTCCATGACGAGCGGGTTCGTGTAGCGCGCCTGCATCGCCGGCGCGGGAGCCATCGCGGGAGCCGGCGCGGAGGCCGGTGCGAAGGCCGGCGCGGCCAAGGACAATGAAATCGCGAGAATCAAAATCGTGGCACGTCGGTGCATGATTTCTCTCCGTATTCGGGTATCGCCAGAGCCTCAGCCCACCACATCGGAAAGTTGCGTACAAGGAGGCATTGTCCGGTCGGATATCTCTTGCGTCTCATTCTCGAGTCCGTCACGCTTTCTTCATGCCACACGCTCAAAGGGTGAGCTCGAGAACGAAGACATGGATCACGCTGCTGGTGGTGCTGCTTCCGCTTTCGACCGCCTGTGCCGGAGGGCCATCCCCCGCGACGTCACCTGACATGGGCTGGAGTGAGACGGGAATTGCCTCTTGGTACGGTCCGGGGTTCCATGGTCGCCAGACCGCGAACGGCGAAACCTACGATATGGAGGCAATGACCGCCGCGCACAAGGAGCTCCCGTTCAACACCTGGGTACGCGTCGAGAGCTTGGACAGCGGGCGTACCGTCGAGGTGCGTATCAACGACCGCGGCCCCTTCGTGGGCGGGCGTATCATCGATCTTTCGCGCGCCGCAGCACGACAGATCGACATGCTCGGCAGTGGCACCGCGCGAGTGCGAGTGGTCGTCTCCAGGCTCTCCGATCTGATGCAGTGCAGCACCGTGCAGATCGGAGCGTTCCGCGATCGAAACAACGCCCGCGCGTTGGTGGATCGCGTGCGCGCGGCGGGAGAGCCAGTCTACACGGAAGAGGGCACGGACGGTCTCATGCGGGTCATCCTGGGGCCGTACGACTCGCTCGATCAGGCGCAGGAGGCCCGGGCCCGTCATGGTGGCATTCTGCGGGGCTGCAAGTAGCGCCCGGCTCGGCGTTCGAAACGGCCTACTCTACCCGGAGAGCGTCGGTTGGATCGATCCGTGCGGCCTTGCGCGCCGGCAGATAGCTGGCTAGCGCGGCGGCCAGCAGCAGAAGGCAGACGACGATCAGGTATGGAGCCGGGGATTCGATGCTGACTCCGTAGAGAATGCCTTCGAGCGCCCGCGCAAAGACCACCGCCGCCACCAGACCGATGGCTGCCCCGATGCCGGCCAGCTTCAGGGCGCGACCGACGATGCCCAAAACCATTCGAGCGGGCTGGGCGCCCAACGCCATGCGGACACCGATCTCCTGGGTACGCTGCACGACAGAGTAGGCGATGACGCCGTAGATGCCGCACAGTGCCAGCACCAGGGCAAACGTCCCGAAGGCAGCGAAGGAGTAGCCCATCAGGCGCTGTGGCCAGCTCGTAAACGCGCGGCGATCAGTCATGGTCATGACGTCGTAGGGCGCCAGTGTCGGATCGAGGCGCGCTAGCTCATCGCGCACCGAGGCGACGACTGCCGCCGGGTCGCCTTCGGTGCGTACGAGGATTGCCATGCCTCTCCTCGACGACCGTGCATAGGGAAAGTGCACTTGTAGGTTTGTCGAGGGCCCATCTTCGCCGAACTCCTCGTACTGCAAATCGGGGACTACACCAATGACGCGGAAGGTGCCGATCTCCGGCAGCGCGAAAGCACGGCCTAACGCGTTCTCACCCGGCCAGAGGCGGCTGGCAAGGCTCGAGCTGATGACTACGACGTCACTTTCCGGATTCAACGCCTCCGCTTCGGTAATCGTACGTCCGACAAGGGGGCTGATTCCCAGTGTTTCGAAGAGGCCGTTCATCGACACAACTCCGGTGGCGAAGATCTCCTCATCCTCGGCAGCGCCCTCGGGACGTATCGCAATGGCTCCCGCTCCATCATCCGCGGGAATCGAGCCCGTGGCCACCGCGCTCGTGGCGGAGGGAATCGATGAGAGTCGCTGCCCTACCTGCTGGTAGTACCTGGCCCGAGCGGCGGGATCGTCGTATTGGTCGCCCGCCTGATTAATGCGCAGCGACAGCAACCTTTCCTCTTCAAAACCGGGGTCGGCAACCTGCACC
>CALAKE010000072.1 GCA_937922775.1 uncultured bacterium
CAGCAACGCGGCGGTACCACGAACCTGCCACGCATCGAGGTCGTCCGAATAAGTGATCAGGTAGTTGTCGAGCAAGGTAGCCGCCTCTTCGGACTTCTGTCGACGGATGAGAACGCGTGAGAGGTCGTAGAGTGCAAATGCGTACTCGGGTTGAATCTCCAGTGCGCGGCGAAAATGAGCTTCGGCCGTCTCGAGGTCTCCTTCGCTGAATGCATGGATACCTTCGAGTGTCCAATACTCGGGTCCCTCGGGCCCTGGCGCCGCCACTGTGAACATCTGCTTCCCCAACACGACACGTGGCTCTTCCTGGCGATCGTAAGAAGCCGGCTCGGCGTCGAAGTAGCGTGCCGCGGACCGCCCCATCCTGATTGTGCCGGCCTGAACGAAAACCTCGGTGAGATAGAGCGCATAGCGGCCAGAGCGTGCGACACCGATTCCCACATGCGTGAAGCTCGGGTCGAGACGATTAGCCAGGTGCCCGGGGCTGTTCAGAAGCCCCTCGTGGGCGCGCGCAATGGTTCGGTTGCGGGCGATGTTCTCTCCCAAACGAGGGACGTCGGGGTAGGTGACGCGGATGCGCCTTTCGGTCGATAGCCCATAGAGGTTGGAATGGTGGCTGACGACCCCGCGCTCGGCGAGCTCCTGACTGTGCCGGCGCGCGATCTCGGTGAGGGGCCCATCGAGCAGGAGGAGGGGGAGACCGTGCTGAGCACGTGTCTCGTTCAGGAGGGCCAGGGCTTCCGCCTCGAGGCGTCCAATCTCGTCTGTTGCACCCTGCTTCCCCTCCGAATGCCCTCGAAATGCCGGTGTGGCCGCACGTCGAAGGTCCGTCGTGACAGGCGGAGCGGGAGAGACCTCCGTAGGGCTCAGGGCCGCGCAGGCGAGCAGCAACAGCATGAGCGCCAGCGTTCGGCCCGCCGAGAGCTTGTGGAGCATTTGAGCAGTGTCCGGGGGAAGGGTTTCGATCGAACGACTGTAGGTCCTTTTCAACACGATAGCCGATCGCAGAACCCTTGCGACAGCATCCTGTCGCCGATCCTTCCTCTCCCCTCTTCTCCCCTCTCCGGCACGTCTTCCACACCAGCCCCTCCCGCTCCACAGCACCTGCTAGGAAAAGAGAATGGCGATCGTCCCACACGCGAGATTGAATTGCATCGACACCACCGAGAGTCGATGCAACCGTCGGAACTCGTCCTCGGCGCTGTCTGCTCCCGGATCTTCCGATGTTTCGGAGGGCGGCCGCTCTCTCTGGAGGCGGAGGCGTTGCATGCGGGGAGTGATGACGAACATCGATACGAGTGCGGACCCCGTCATCAAGGCGATGCACGCATATTCGATGGCGTACCAGGGGGACCACCGCCCGTACCACCGAACCAGAAGGACGCTGGTCAGAATGAGCGCCACGATGCAGAACATCACGACTCGATCGAAGCGCAGGAGGGATCGACCCACGATACGGCCGGCGATCACCCGGCTCGGTGCCTCTGAGAACGCCACCGGAGCAACAAGAATGCCGATGGCCACGATACCGCCCACCCAAAGCGCCAAGGCCAGAGTGTGAAAGAAGTGCAAGCCCAGAAACGTCAGATTGGGCATGGCCGAATCACTGGCGGCGATCAGGGCGCACCCCATAGTAGCCAGGGCGGGCCTGAATGCGGACATTCGGGTAGTTGAGCAGCGATACCTCGACTCGGCGCCAGCGACCGTCCCATTGCTGGTTGCTCGGATAGTAGGAGATCGCGTACTGGCTCGTGAGCTCGTCTGCGATCTGGGCGTACACATCCTCGAGCTCATCAAGACGCAGCGGGAAGTAAGCCGCGCCACCGGTAGTCTCAGCCAGGGCACGCAGGTTCTCTACGCTATCTCGCACGGCTCCGCTGGCATCGCCCAACTCCGTAGCGTCGTGCATGAGCTGCAGGCCGATCGTATAGATCAAGACGTTCGACTGTCGCGCGTACTCGAGCACGTCGGCGTATCCGAAGTTGCTTTGGGTGTCCAGCCCGTCGGAAAGAACCACGAGCGCACGCTTTCCGCGCCGCGTGTTGACTTTCCGCAACGCCTCCACGACGGCGTCGTACAGTGCGGTGCTGCCGTCGGGGAGCGTAATCGAGATAGCCCTCTCGAGCGCGGGGATGTCAGTAGAGAAGTCCGAATAGAGGTACAGACGGTCGTTGAAGCCCAGGATCATGGCCCGATCCCGGCCCCGGAGCAGCGAGTTCACGAGTCGAGTCGCTCCGGCCTGCTCGCTGCGGATGCCCCCCCCGATCATGCTGCTGCTGGTGTCGAGCAAGAGGGCTACGGACACAGGCGTTTCGCCGTAGACGAACTCGGTAATCTCTTGGGGCCTGCCGTCCTCGAGGATCTGGAAATCCTCCGCCACGAGGCCGCGCATATAGGTGCCCGACAACTCCCTCACCGTCGGGTGCAGAGTTACCAGGTCGACGCTGGCGCCGAAACCAACGCCGAAGCCGAAGTTCAGGACCCGTGTATCGGTCGTGATGCGCCCCGCAGAGTCGACCGCCACAGCACGCAGGACGAAGATATCCTGGTCCTCGTCCGGTAGCCATGTGGTTCTGAAGGGAGGTTCGGACCCCGTGAATATCAACCTGTCGTTGACATAGAGCTCTACCTCGCTGATCTCCTGCCCACCGACGCCTACCGAGGCCTCGAAGGTGAGATCCCCGACGGGGACCACGTTTTCCTCGGGGCTGGTAATGCGAACCCAGAGCTCCTCAGTATCGGGAACCGGCGCCGCGACATATTCCTCCGTGGTCCGAGTCTCTCCGGTCGTCTCATCCGATGTCGGCTCATCTTCGGGCGTCGCTCGTTCCACGACCGTGAGCTCCGCCACTGGGGAGACCAACGGCTCATCAATCACGTCGAATGGATTGTCCGGCGCCTCGCCAACCTCCGGCTCCCGAATCACCATGTAGGAGTTCATGATATCGGGCGGATCTCTCAAGACTCGTTGTGTCAGTCCTTCAGGATCGGCGGCGCGCCAGTACCGTGCCTCGATTCTCGCCCGCCCGCGTCCCAACCTGGGGAAGATCAGAAAGTCCCGGACCCTGCGCTGCTCTCCCGCCGGTATGGTGAAGAAAACCGCTCTCTGCCTGCGTGCCGCGGGGCGGTCGAGCCATTGTGCGCTGATGAGCATTCCCAGCCCGAGAGGTTCATCGGTCAAATTCGTCAGTGTGACCGAGAACTCCTCGACCCGACGCATGCCGATGGTCTCGATCTGCTCGCTGAAGTGCAGCTCACCGATCACCGCCTGCCGGTCGAGGGGGAAATAGTCGCGCACTCGCTCGGCACTGCCGAATCCGTGCCGGTTGTTGGCGCGATTGATATCGGGGAGACGGGCATCGGGATCGAGACGCACGTCGACGGGCTCCGTCGGCACATCGATCTCCCAACTGACCTCTTCTTCGTTGGCTACGAGGTCGAGCGGAATGACCTCCCCGCCGATCAGATGAATCTCGAGGCGTACCGGTATGTCGATGTCCGCCTTCCGGGTCAGGCGGCCGGTCAGACGGCTTCCACCGTCCTCGATCCGTACACGGTCCAATCCCAAATCGATCGTAGCCGTGGGTTGCAGCCATGACTGGAGCGTGGTCAACGGGTCGGGCTGGAGCCCGCTCGCGAACGCTGCGGCTACGACGTCAGCCGAGTTACCGTCGGGGGCCTGCTGTGAGAGCCGGGAGATGGCCGAAGTCACCTCGGTCGTGCCGTAGAGCGCCTCCAGTAATCGGAAGGTCAGGTAGGCCTTGCTGCGTACCGCGTCGGCCATCTCCGCGCCGCCTTCACCCATCATGGGGATTCCCTGTTGGCGCCGGGCCGAGCGCGCGTAGGCCGACTCCAGGGCGTACAGAACGGGTGTTGTCGAGCGCGCCTCGCGTGACAGTAGATCGGTGAGATAGAGGGCGGCACCCTCCGCCCACCAGACATTCGGATCGTCCAGCGATGCGAAGTAGAGACGTGCCATGGCGTAGCTCACCAACCACCGCCCGTAGCCGACGGCGGAGGAGACTCCCTGATCATTGGCGAGAATGGCGAATGGATCTTCGAAGCTGACGAGCGTCGTCGCGTCATCGCGTGAGATCGTGACGCTTCCGCGCGTGGAATCAGCGGCCGAGTCATCTGGCTGCCATACGATACGACCGGTTGGCGCAGGTATTCCCAGCAGATCCGCGTAGCTGGATGCGGCGATGTCAGCATAGCCGCTGAGTCGCCTGCCCCACTGTGCCTGGTTGCCGGGGAAGACCAGCGTCACGGGCGCGGCTGAGAGTCGCAAGGTCTCCTGGCTCGCACCGTTTTCCTGGGTATGGGCGGACAGGTTCGAAGGATGGGCTCCCGCACCGGATCCGATGATTCCACCACCGAGGAGCAACAGCATCGCAAACAGGACGGCACCGTGGCGCAGGTGGGCTGGCAAATTCGGCATTCGTCGTGAGTTCGTAGTCATGAGGGCAGTATAGCAGCGGGCCTCCGGCCGGATGTGGCGTCTGAAACGGCTGGGGGCGACGACTGTAAGCCCTACTGCAGGGCCCGTGCCACGAGCTCCGCAAGGTCGAGCGTCTCGCTCAGCGTCGCGTCGAGCATCATCTTGCATTCCGGGCAAGCGGTCACGAGGATGTCCGCACCCGAATCGGCAATCTCGCTCTTACGTTCCTGATCGACCCTTCTCTCCTCTTCGTGGGTGCGAACGAACCCGGCACTGCCGCCTCCACAGCAGAATGACCGTTCCTGTCGCCGCGGTAGCTCGGTGATTGAGAAGCCAGACTTGGAAATGACCTCCCGGGGCGCCGACAAGACCTGTTCGTAGCGGCTCAAGTAGCACGGATCGTGATATGTCAGGCGCTTGCCGTTGCCACCGATCTGGCCAGGGTCGAGCTTCAGCTTGCCGTCAGTGATGAAACGAAGGAAAAGATCGGCGTGGTGTTCGACCTCGATTGTAAAATCCTCATTCAAGGTCGGGTACTCGCGCGCCAAGGTGTGCAGGCAGTGCGGGCAAGGCGCCAGTATCCTGTGGGCGCCGCTATCCAGCAGATTCTCCATGTTCTCCTGGGCGAGCATCTGGAATTGCATCTCTTCGCCCTGCCGTCGTGAGTGATGGCCACAACAGGCCTCCTCTTCGAGGACCCCGTAGCTCACTCCGGAGCGGTTCATCACTTCGATCATCGCCTCGAGGCTGGCGCGTGCGTCGGGGTTGTAGGCCCACACACATCCGAGCCACAGCAAGACTTCTGTTCTGCCCTTCTCGAAGATCGGAACGTCGAGCTCCTCCAGAAGCTTGCTGCGCACCTCAGCTCGTGCCGAAAAGGGATTGCCGTAGCGCTCGATCATCTGCAGATAGTCGACGGCAACCATGCCCTTGCCGATCGACAAGGCCTGCGCCTGCTTGGCGCCGATCAGAACCTGAAGGTGTTCGATGCCTACCGGGCAAATGTTTTCGCAGGCCCCACAGCTGGTGCACTGACCCAGAGCGGTCTCACTGATGACCGTCCCAACGACCGCATCTTCCTCGTGCCCTAGGGCATAGCGTCCCGCGAGGATGAAGGCGCGCGGATCGAGCTCCTGATCACAGGCATTGGCCGGGCAGTTATCCGTACACCGGCGACACTCGACGCACGTGAGGAAGTCCATACGCATCTTCCATGGAGTGTCGGCGATCGTTTCCAGCCCCAAAGGAATCTCCTCTTCAGACTCCATGAGGGATTCCTCGTCGAGGTCGAGAGGCACGTATTCCCCGAGCCCGAACGTACGGAAGAAGATATCGACTGGAGCCATGAGGATATGAAAGTGCTTGGAGCGCAGAATGAGAGGCGGGAATGCCAGAATGAGCAGTGCGTGCACCCACCAATTCACCTTTTCGTTGATGACGTGTCCTGCTACATCGCTCAGATATGTCAGCATCAACAAGAGGATCATCAGCGCGACCACCCCGGAGCTGTACGACTTCGGTCCCGGCGAGATCTTCACCATCACGAAGCGCCGAAAAGCGAGCGCTGTGATTGCCACGCTCACGGCGATGGCGGCAATCGCCAGCAACCACTTGAAGATTGGCAACGCCGAGCCCAGAAGGGTCGCCAAGAAGGGCACACTCAGGGGCTCGAGGAAGTGGTCCGTAGTCTCGAAGGCGAATGCGAGAAAGCCCAGGAAGACAATCGCGTGCAGGACGCCGACGACAGGCCGGCCGCCGATGACTCGCGATTGAAATAGCACCTCTTTGACAACTCGCCACAGCCGCTGGACGAGGTGGTCCGTGCGGGTCCGATCTGATCGTCCGGCCAGAATGTGGCGTATCTTCGGCGCCAGCTCCCTGAGGGCGAGCGCGAGCGACACGACGCACAGCGCCCCGAGAAGAATCTGCTCCCAGAGTGAGAAGGTCATGGGCTTCCTCTCCGCTCGTTCGTGGCTTTCGCGGGGATGCTAACACGCACCCGAGTAGGGCATGATCATCGCGCGACCAACCGGTAGGGGGAGCCCGTTGAGAGCTGTTTCCAGAGGACTGGCGGCCAGCGGATCTTTCAGAGCTTGCGGACGTAGACGCGGTACAAGTGTGGCTCTTTCAGAAGCCCGAG
>CALAKE010000073.1 GCA_937922775.1 uncultured bacterium
CTGGGGATCAACGTCGTCAGCGATAAGGCCGTCGCGGCATCGGAGTCGGCAGGCCTGCTGAGGTCCTACTGGGACTGGAGGCCGGTTCTGAAGATGAACGAGCGTGGATTCTTCCCCTACACACCGCCCACCAACCTGCTGTACGGCATGGACGTGGCCCTGGACATGCTGTTGGACGAAGGACTGGAGGAGGTATTCGCCCGGCACCACCGCATGTGCGAGGCTACCCGGCGTGCGGTGAACGCCTGGGGCCTGGAGCTCTGCTGTCTGGATCCCGAGGCTCATTCCGACAGCCTGACCGCGGTCTGGTTGCCCGAAGGGCACGACGCCAACGAGTTTCGTCTCATCGTGCTGGACCGCTTCGACATGTCACTGGGAACCGGCCTGGGCAAGGTCAAGGGTCGTGTCTTCCGCATCGGCCACCTGGGAGATTTCAACGACCTGATGCTGGCGGGCACGCTCTGCGGGGTAGAGATGGGGTTGGACCTGGCCGGAGTGACTCACAAGCGGGGTGGCGTGACCGCGGCCTTGGAGTACCTGGCAGATCGGGCTCACCGATGAAAAAGGAGTGACCCTGCGAGGACTCGAACCTCGGCTCAAGGATTAGGAATCCTGACGGTCTCTAACGACCGAGTTGTTGGCAGGAGTTGGTGTGGGTTGGTCCCAGTTGGTGGGAGTTGGTGTCCGTTGGTGCGACGCGGAGGCTCAGATCAGCCGGTTGTTGGCAGGAGTTGGCGTGAGTTGGTTCCCCGCGGGCACAGTTTCGGGCACACTTGGTCGACTGACGCCACGCTGGCACCGTCGCCGCTCGCGAGCTGCAGCGCGATGAAAGTCCGGCAATCCAACAGAATGGAGTCGACTGTGGCTAGTGCGAGAAGGTCGATCTTGGTGATGCTTCTGCTGATGGCGCTTTGGGCGTGCGATTCGGCGACCCGGGAAGACACGAGCGCCGCGGCTCCCGCGCAACCCGACAAACCATCCGTCGCCGAGCTACATGCCTACAAGGCCTACCACCATGCCAGGTACATGGAGACGACCGCTGCTCAGGCCGGCGGCACCAACAGGCTCTTTCACACGAAGACGCTTCCCACCGAAGGAACGGACCCGGTCGTCACGCCGGCGTTGGACCACCTCTACTCGAAGGCCGTCATCGATCTCACGAGTGGTCCGGTGTACGTCGAGCTCGATGATGGCATCGAGGATCGCTACTGGTCCATCCACGCCACAGACCAGGAGCACTACACCATTTTCGACGAGATTCGTCCTGTAGGAACGTACGTCTTTGTCCGCACGGGAACGGAGATGGAGGTCGAAGGTGGCGCCACCGTGATCGAGAGCCCCGAAGACTACCCGCACCTGTTCATTCGAGTGCAAGTGAAGAACGATGCGGACCTGGCGAATGCTCAGGCGATCCAGGAGACCTTCCGTCTCTCCGGTAGAAGCAAGACCCTGGAGATTGACAACTACATCCAGTTCACCCTGGATACTCACGACGTCTATCCGGAGAACGAAGGAATCCTGGAGTCTGTGGTCGATTTCGATGAGGACGACTATGACCGCGTGACGGCCTACTTGACGGAGGTTGCCCCGACTTTCCCCAACAACTTGGGGATGTTCGGTCCCATCGATAGCCAGGAGCCGAACAGCGACGATCCCGAGACCAGGGCTGCCGCAATCTTCGGCCATCTGGGCCTGCCGGCCGCGCACGCGATTTACTTCCCCAACTTCGTCGACTGCGACGGGAATCGGCTGAGCGGAGACAACACCGAGGTGTTTACGTTCTCGTACGAGCCGAGAGGGGTTGAAGAGTTCTGGTCGATCACGCGCTACAGCCTGTTGACGAGAAACACTCTTCCCGGCAAGAACGACCTTTTCAACGCCTACAACACCGAGCCGGACGGGGATGGGAATATCACGATCACATTCAGTGCCGAGGATCCGCAGAATGGTACCTACTGGATGCCGGTGAACGCGGGTGAGCCGTACTATTTCGTCGTCAGGTACTACAAAGCGGACCTGGAGAATCTACCGGCGAGCCATTGCCGCTGACCCCGGCAGATTCTGGCCTCTCACGACAAGCTGGGTACGGCGTGCGGGGTCGCCGTAGATCAGAAAGTGCCCCTGCGAGGACTCGAACCTCGGCTCCGGGATTAGGAAGACAAGGAACCTGATTCCGGCTATCCCCTGCCCTGCCTGGATTCTCAGGTTTCACGGGCATTTCTACCTAGCTGACTGTTTCTACTTGCTCACCAGAATCGACCACTTTTTACGCTCGCGTGGTGAAAGGAGTGGTGTAACCGGGGAGGCCGGAGATGAAGCAAGATGACAGAGAAGATCATCACGGTAACCGTTGACCCGAGGATGGTTCCTGACGACGTGTTCAAGCAAACGAATGGGCAATCTCACGACTTGCCCATTTCCGCCGATTCCGAGCTCTCCGATATCGACCAGGTCACACTACAGGCCTTCTACCAGCACGCCTTCGAGGGCAAGACCTGGAGCCAGGTATCGGAGGAGCTCGGCATACCGCGGCGGACGTTGTACGACCGACGGCAGAAGGGGGCGGTGCGAGAAGCGTTCGCCAAGCACGTAGACCGCTACCTCGGCGATCAGTGGGGCGGAGTCTGCTGGGTGATGGCGCGGGAGGCGAAGAGCGGCAGTGTGCCTGCGGCGGAATGGATCAGGAAGATGCTCGGTAAGGGCGTCGAGCGTCACGAACCAGGGGTAGTTGAACTCACTTTCGCCCGAGCCCTTCGACCCCCACTGGTCGAGATACAAGGGGGCCAGCCCCGCGGTGCCCGAGCTGATGGCGTGCGGATTGGACCGACTGGAGCCCGGGGCACCCAGCAGCAGGCCCAGGAGCAGCAGACCCAGCAGATGGTGGTTTCTACCGTTCATCACTCCCCTCCCCTCAGGAGGATCGCCGCCTGACATCGCTGACTCTACTCGGATTCGCCAGCGATTTGTCCATTCGCCGCCTTGAGATGGCCAAGGAATTCGATACAGTCAGACACAGCAATCCGCTTTAGAGAGGAGGCAGAGAATGCGCAGAGGATCATTATCACTGGGATGGGTCCTTCTTGTAGTTCTGGCACAGCTTCCTGCTGAGGGGAGTCTGCCTGACGCTGGAGTGTGGGACGGTCCGGGGGCAGCTGCAGACGAGCAGACGGTGAGCTCCGGATCGGCAGCGCAACATAAGCCATACCTGGAGAAGACGATTCTCAGAGCCTCCGACGCCCAGGCGAATGATCAGGCGGGTTATTCCGTGGCAGTCTCGGGTGACATCGCCATCGTCACCTCGAGGGGGGAAGACGGCGGGCCCGGCGACCCCGCCGCCGATGCAGGGGCCGCGTATATCTTTCAGCGCAACCACGGGGGTGCGCAGAGATGGGGTGAGGTGAAGAAGCTGACCGCCTCCGACACTCAAGCGGGAGATTGGTTCGGCTATTCAGTGGCGATTTCCGGCGACACCGCAGTTGTCGGTGCTCGCAAGGAGGACGGTGGCCCTGGCGATCCCCTGGCCGATGCCGGCGCAGCCTACGTCTTCCAGCGTAACAAGGATGGTGCCGACAACTGGGGTGAGGTGGCCAAACTGACCGCCTCGGACGCGCAGGCATACGACTGCTTCGGATGTACGGTTGCCATATCCGGGGACACGGTCATTGTCGGTGCCTTCGCGAAGGCCGGCGGCTCCGGTGGTGCGCTCACCATGGCAGGGGCTGCGTATGTCTTCCAGCGCGACCAAGGCGGCGCTGACATGTGGGGCGAGGTTGCAAAGCTGACCGCATCCGTCCCCCAGGACTCGGGGGCCTTCGGCGTTAGCGTCTCGATCGCCGGCGACACGGCCATTATCGGGGCATTGTTCACGAACGGCGGCCCCGCGGATTCCGTATCTCAGGCAGGGGCTGCATATGTCTACCAATGGGATACCGGCGGGACCGGTAGCTGGACCGAGGTAAAGAAGCTCACTGCCTCGGACGCCCAAACGGGAGATCAATTCGGCCGCTTTGTGACGGTCTCCGGGGATACGGTCGTGGTGGCGGCCCCCTT
>CALAKE010000074.1 GCA_937922775.1 uncultured bacterium
TCTGCCTCTTCGTGAGATACATGACTTCGCCCCTTTTCGCTACACCGATGCCTCGGTCGGTGGCCGGGCGACGTAATCCCCACCATCCACCGCGATGGTACCGAGATGAATCTCCAGCCGGGAGAAAGCGAATACAAAAGAAGAGTGGACGAAAATTACACGAATGTCAAGAACGGGCGTGCTCGATGTGCGAGTGAGCGTGTTACCGTCCCCGAATGACCTGGATAGGGCTTGATTTAGGGCAACGTCGAGTCGGTGTGGCGGTATCTGATCCTCTCGGGTCCTTCGCCATGCCCCACGCCACGTTGGAGATCCCACGTGGAGGGGAGTTCCCAATACTTGCCTTGCTCGATCTGGTCGAGCGCAGTGGCGCGCGGGGAATCGTGGTGGGCCTGCCGATGCGCCTGGACGGAACCTTGGGTCCGGAAGCGGAAGCCGCCGAGCAGTTTGCCGCGTATTTGCGCACGAAGGTCTCCATGGAGGTCGTCATGTGGGATGAACGCCTCAGCAGCGTTGAGGCCGAGCGCCTGCTGGAAGAAGCCGGCGTACGCAGCAAGCGCAGAAGAGCGATCACGGACCGGGTCGCGGCAGCGGTCGTACTGCAGAGCTTTCTGGATAGTCGTGGGGATGCCACGAAAGAACCCGCTCGCAAATGAGACGAAGCCTCATCATTCTGACTTCTCTTCTCGTCGTGCTCTACTTTGCCGGACGTCTGACGAGCGGCGCCGTAGAGGCCTGGCTCGAACAGCCGTTCGACGGATCGGCGGACAGAACCGTGATGATCGAAGTTCATCGCGGGGCCACGGCCGGCGATGTGGCCCGCAGTCTGGCTGCCGAAGGCGTTATCCGGGATCCTCGCGTGCTGCAGTGGTGGTTGCGCGTTACGGGTCGTGCCGGACAAGTCCACGCCGGAAGCTACGAGTTCAGCGGTGCCCACTCGGTCCGCGAGGTGGCGGAGATTCTCCTGAGCGGAAGGGTCCTGCTCCGAGCCGTGACCATTCCGGAGGGTTCCACGCGCTGGCAAGTAGCCGAGACGGTAGCCGAGGCGGGATTCGGCACGTACGAGGAGGCCCTGGAGGCCACCGGCCAGGTCGAGCTGATCGCGGACCTCGATCCTCAGGCATCGGACCTCGAGGGGTTTCTGTTCCCGGACACGTACATGGCTCTGGAGAGCGCTGCGGCGGCCGAGGTGGTCGAGATGATGGTGGATCGCTTTCGTAGAACGTGGACGGCCAGCCGGCAGGCTCTGGCAGAGGGCGGTGGCCTGTCGCTTCGTGAGGTGGTGACGTTGGCGTCACTCGTGGAGACTGAAGCGGCCATCGCTCACGAGCGACCCCTGGTTGCTGCCGTCTATCGGAATCGCCTGGAGCGAGGCATGTTGCTACAGTGTGACCCGACTCTTCTGTACGCCCTGGTCCTGGATGGGCGCACGGATCGAAACATCAGGCGTGCAGACTTCGAGAACGACTCTCCATACAATACATACCGCTTCCGCGGCCTACCGCCGGGCCCGATTGCGAACCCTGGAGAGGCAAGCCTCGATGCAGCCTTGCGTCCGGCGGAGGTGGAGTACCTGTACTTCGTCGCCCGCAACGATGGCTCACACGCTTTTTCACGCACGCTACGGGAGCACAACGCGATGGTCAACAGGTACCAGCGTGGCGGAAGGAGACGCGGTCAATGAGCAGGCTGAGGGAGGTTGGCTCGGGCAGCCCGGCTGAGGATATGCGGCAGGATGTCCGCTTCGCGATTGTTGCCAGCGAGACGAATGCCGAAGTTACCGACGCGCTCGTGGCCGGAGCGCTGGCGACCTTCGAACAACAGGGAGTCGCACCGGATGCCGTTCGGGTCGTCAGAGTAGCGGGTGCCTACGAGCTTCCAATGACGGCGGCGAAGCTGATCCGTACCCACGTTGTCGATGGTGTTGTGTGTATCGGCGCGATCGTAAGGGGGGAGACGCCGCATTTCGAGTATCTCGCCATGTCGGTGGCCATCGGCATTCAGTCGGTGGCCATCGATTCGGGTGTGCCGGTGACTTTCGGCGTTCTGACCTGCGACACACTAGACCAGGCACTTGCTCGGAGCGGTGGGGCGAAGGGCAACAAAGGATCGGAGGCGGCGTTGGCAACCATCGAGCTGGCGGGTCTGTACTCCGACCTGATGAGGGAATAGGGGAGGGGATGGGCAAACGCAGGAAAGCTCGGGAGTGTGCGATTCAATGTCTCTATCAATGGGACATGACCGGATCGGACGTGGGGAGCATCCTGGCAGGTTACTGGGAGGCTCACCCCTCGTCGCCAGAAGTGGCAGAATTCTCCGAGCACCTGGTCCGCGGTACCCTCGCACACGTCGAACAGATCGATCCGTTGATTGCTGCGCAGGCGGAGCACTGGCGAGTCGACCGCATCGGCAAGGTGGAGCGGAGCATCCTACGGCTCGGGGCATATGAGCTGCTGTACGAGTCGAACACGCCCAAAGCGGTAGTCATCGACGAGGCGATCGAGATATCGAAGCGCTTCTGCGGACCCGATGCCGGGCATTTTGTCAACGGAGTCCTGGACGGTATTCGCGAGAAGCTGGACTCGAGTGGGAGTGATGCGGCGCCGACGGAGCCCGCATGAGTTCGAGGAGCTGATGAGCTACAACCCCTCTGCAATTGAAGCGAAGTGGCAGGAGCGTTGGATCCACGACGACGTCTATCGCGTCGACGGCGTGCTCGAAGGCCGAAAGTACTACTGCCTCGAGATGCTGCCGTACCCCTCGGGACGTCTTCACATGGGGCATGTACGCAACTACTCGATCGGTGATGCGGTGGCTCGGTATCGACGCATGTGCGGGTACCGGGTGATGCATCCCATGGGTTGGGACTCGTTCGGCATGCCGGCGGAAAATGCTGCGCTGAAACGGGGAATCCATCCCGCGGTGTGGACACGCGACAACATCGCCGCCATGCGGCAGCAGCTTCAGCGAATGGGTTTTGCCTACGATTGGTCGGGCGAGATCGCCAGTCATACTCCGGAGTATTACCGCTGGAACCAGTGGTTCTTCCTTCGCATGCTCGAAGAAGGGCTGGCCTATCGCAAAGAGGCTGCCCTCAACTGGTGCCCCGACTGCGAGACAGTTCTGGCAAATGAGCAGGTTGAAGACGGCAGTTGCTGGCGTTGTGGCAAGGTGGTCGAAGAGAGGCGCATGTCACAGTGGTTCTTTCGCATCACGGATTTCGCCGAAGAACTGTTGCAGGGTCTGCCTGAGCTCACGGGCTGGCCCGAGCGCGTCCGCACCATGCAAGAAAACTGGATCGGGCGCAGCGAGGGTTCGCGCGTCGTGTTCAAGGTCGATGGCAGCGACGCCGAGATTGAGGTATTCACGACCCGGATCGACACGAT
>CALAKE010000075.1 GCA_937922775.1 uncultured bacterium
CCCCTCCAGCCGGGAGATCTCCAGCTCGTGGGGCTCTCGTACGTCGACCAGGCGGATGGGATCCCCTCGCTGCAACCGCACCGCCAGCTCCTGGGCCGTAATGTCCCACCCCTCTCCGGCAGAGCCTTCTTCGTGGTCGCCGGCGGCGACACCGCAGAATCCCTCATAGTCGATCAGCTCGGTGACCTCTGGTTTCAGACCACAGATCCGGCAATTGGGATTCTTGTGGAGCTCTGAGAAGTCGAAGGACATCTCGAGGGCATCGTAGAACAGCAGTTTCCCCACCAGCGGCGCGCCGATGCCGAGGACCAGTTTCAGGGCTTCCGTTGCTTGAATCGTCCCGATGACGCCCGGCAGCACGCCCAGCACTCCGCCCTCGGCGCAGGAGGGTACCAGGCCCGGTGGGGGCGGCTCGGGCAGCATGCAGCGGTAGCACGGCCCGCCCTCCACGCAAAACACGCTGGCCTGCCCGTCGAAGCGGAAGATCGAGCCGTAGACGTTCGGCTTGCCCGTCAGCACGCACAGATCATTGGTCAAGTAGCGGGTGGGGAAGTTGTCGGTGCCGTCGATAATGATGTCGTACGGCTCGGCAACGCGGCGAGCATTCTCCGAGGTAAACGGCTCGTTGTACACGTCCACCCGGATGTCGGGGTTGATGTCGAGCATCCGGTCGCCGGCCGACGCCACCTTGAGATCTCCCAAGCGAGACGTGCCGTGGATCACTTGGCGCTGCAGGTTGGAGGCGTCGACCACGTCGTGGTCCACAATGCCGATGCGTCCCACTCCGGCCGCGGCCAGATAGGCGGTAACGGGCGATCCCAGGCCACCGGTCCCGATCACGAGTATCGAGGCGGCCTTCAGTTTCCGCTGCCCCTCGAGGCCGACTTCCGGGATCAACAGGTGGCGCGAGTAACGCAGTATTTCTGCGTGAGTGAGTTCGGGCAGCATGAAGCTCTCCTTTTTCCGCCATCTACTCTCTTCTCAATGTGTGGTGTAGGATGGGTCGTGTCAAGGCGGAGAGCCGGCGGGGCAAGCCCCGCCCTACGACTCCGCTGTGCCGAACGAGCGAGAACGCCGTACCATGGAAACCAAGAACGCCGGGCTCATCGACCTCCATGTCCATGTCTTCCCCGAACGGATGTTCGAGGCGGTCTGGAAGCAGTTTGACTCATTTGGCTGGGGCTTTCACCGCGAGTACGCCGACCAGATCCGGCAAACCCTGACGGCCCACGGCGTGACTCGCGCCGTTGCCATGAGTTACCCGCACAAGGTAGGGGTGGGCAAGCCCCTCAATCGTTTCATGGAAACGCTCGGGCAGCCGGGCACCATGTTCCTGCCCTTTGCGAGCGCGTATCCGGACGACGACGATTTCCGGGAAACCGTCGATCACGCGCTCGACTCGCCGCACCTTCACGGGTTCAAGTTTCAGCCCTTGGTGCAGCGCTTCGACGTCAACGACCCACGGCTGGACTACCTGTACGAGAACTGCCTGGAGCGGGCCTTCCCGATCACGATGCACATCGGGAGCGGTCCCGTTGCCAACGAATTCGTGGGGATCGATCACTTCCGGAAATTGATGCGGCGCTTTGAGCGGCTCCGCGTCTGCGTCCCCCACATGGGTTGGACCGAGTTCGACGAGTTCCTGCTGCTGATGGACGATCATCCGAACATGTTTCTCGACACGGCCGTGATCAACATCATCGATCAAAGGATCGACACGACCTACACCGTTGAGCGCGAACGGTTGATGCGCCACGTGGACCGGATATGCTTTGGTTCCGACTGGCCCCTGATTCACTACGAGTACCAAACCGCACTCGACAGCGTGCAGCGGTTTGGGTTTACTCCCGAGGCATATCAACAGGTAATGCACGACAACGCCGTTCGGTTCTTGAGAATCGACCGGTCGGTGCTGGGGCAGACAGAAAGAACAGCGTAGCCGTATGAACTGCTGTAGCTTTCCAGAAGGAGGCCTTGGGGTTGGTAGGAGCCCGCTCCGCGGGCGAATGGCTCGGGACGGGCACACCAAACCTGGAATCGGCCTCCGGTCGAATTCGCGCCCAGGAGGGCGCTCCTACAGGGAAGACGGACCCCGCGCCCCACTCAAAGGGGTTCCCCGGGCCGCAGGCCGGAACCGATGGGTGGAGGGCACGCTTACTCCGGCCAGACAGCGGGTACACTGGTCGCCAACCATTGCGCCAGGGCCGCGTTGACCTGAATGGGTCTTTCTTGGGCCATCCAGTGGCCGGATGGAATGGTCTTCGTCGTGAGATCGCGACAGTAGGTCTGCATGGGTTCGGCCAATCTCGAGGTCACGCATTCGCAGGTGTAGTCGTACTGCGCGACGATGAAGAGCGTGGGCATATCCAGGTAGGCATCGTTCACGGCCCGTTCCGCATAGGCGGCATTGGCCTTGTGGTTCATGTAATACGAGCTTGGCCCGAAGAAGCCGTTGCGCTCCAGGGCCGCGGTGTAGGCGCAGAGATCTTCCTCGGTCACCACGTCTGCGTCACGGGGCACGTCAGGGGCTTCCGATGCACCACCAAACCAACCGCCATCCTTGCGCACCATCGCCGTGCGCGAAGGTCTCGATTGTCCGGCGGGATCCCCCTTGCGGAATAAGGCCTTGACGGTGTTGTAGACGTTGGCCTCCAGGACGGCGATGGCTCGGGCGAAATTCTCCTCATAGAAGAGCTGGTACTCCCACTGCCCCACCGGAAACTGGTCCTCTGGATACACCTCTCGATCGATCAGCTCCAAAACCGCGTCAAGACCGCGTTCCAGCGAATAGTAGGGCACGCACAGATTGGCGACCGCAGCACATCGGTCCGGATGGTGGCTCGCAATGTTCCAGACGACGGGGCTGCCCCAGTCGTGCCCGACCCACACGGCCTTCTCAGCACCCAAGGAATCCAGCAGCCCGATCATATCGGCGACGATGAGCTCCTGGGCGTAATCGCTGTGCCGGTCATAGACGGAGGAACGGCCGTAGCCACGCATATCCGGTGCGATGGCACGGAAACCGAGACTTCCCATGCAAGGGAGTTGATGCCGCCAGCTTATGGACAATTCGGGCCAGCCGTGAACGAACATGATCAACGGCCCGTCCGCCGGCCCGGCGGCCAGATGAAATGTCGTGTGCGCATCGGATTTCGTGGTGTGCTCGGTGACCTGAATGGAAGGCATATCTTTGACCTCCGGCGCGAAATCTCGGGAACGTGCGCAATTGCAGGAACGGATTCTTGCCGAAACAAGCCTATTGCGGCGCCGTGCCTTACTCCCGAAGGTGCTTCAACAGCTTGGTGTATCCTTCCGGAAATTGGGCCTGGAACCTCAGAAACGCGGGAATCGGATAGCGCTGGCCCATCTCGTGGCTGAGTTTCAGCCCGCGGATGGTCGTGTCGATCTTGCTCGCCGGCATGGTGAAGGCCATCTCGTGGTCCTGGGTCATGCCGAGGACCCGGTCGCCGTTGCAGGGCAGGATGAACTGGCATTGGTCGGTCTGCACAGTCTGGGTGATGATCTCAGAGCAGTCTGCGCCGCCCGAGGCAGTGGAGGTGAGCTGCCCGCCGCTCTCGAACGTGCAGGCCTGGACCATGCGCATGACCTGCGCGGAGTCCCCATACATGACCACCAGGTCGGGATCGAAGGCAGCCCGCGCTATGGGGGCCATGAGGAGTATCTGGTACTTCCCGTGATCGAAACGGCAAAGGCATTGGGCCGTCTTTGCCCTGGCCTCTTTCTCCATGGTGGTAGGTCCTTCGGCGAAGCTGCCGTCCAGCCACGTCTCCTTCGCTACCTCGAACCCCAGCGTGATCCCGCCCATGGGGCATAACTGGTCGTCCCGATCCAGTGCGAGCGCCCATCCGTATCTTCGGGCGACCCCTACCGCCTGGCACACCGGCATCGCCACGCCCATATCTCTCTTCGGTCGCCGCGTCTTCTCCGGTATGCCCTCTTCGTTCTCCAGCATTTTGATGGCCAGTGGGAAACTGGCCGGCCGTATGTACTGCATGAGAGCTTCGTTCAGCTCTTTCATCGTCGCCATTTTGTCCCCTTTCGTCGTGAGAGCGTATTGGAAATCTATGGCGCGTGCCGCCCTACCCTTCCGGGTTCAACGGTCGTGACTTCGTTGACACTGAACCGCGTCAGCGATCCGCACGTATGTGCCGTTCGTCGACACAAGTCATCTCGGCTGCTCGGGCTGCAGCAGCAACGGACCACACCGAGGTGGATTTGTCAAATCCTTCTGCCGCCTCTGCAGCGTTCAAGCGTGCGACGGATGAGCCGGACCGGTGGCTTCGTTGACAGCCTCAGAGGCCGCCTGATATAGAGCAGGGAGTGGGTTTCGGGGGGGCGGCGAGCGTCCATGTTGTTGAGTTGATGAAGTGACACCCCCGCGGGTAGGGCGCGGGGCTCCGCTCCAGTGGGCGAATTGCCGGAACGCTATCCCACCTGGGATCGACCTGCGGCCGAATTCGCGCCCAGGAGGGCGCTCCTACAACACTGAAGGAGGGAGAGCTCCTATGGATAGTAGTGAACTGTGTTACCTAGACGCTCAGGAGCTGCGCAGTCGCTATCGGAAAGCCGAGGTGTCTCCGGTCGAGGTGGCCGAGGCGGTGCTGGCGCGAATCGAACAGGTCAACCCTCAGCTCAACGCCTTTGTCACGCCCACCCCCGA
>CALAKE010000076.1 GCA_937922775.1 uncultured bacterium
TCGAGCCCATCAGGGTCGTCGAGGTGAAGTCGAGGGCCTCGGGTGAGATCCTCAACATGCCGGTGGAGATGGGCGATCTCGTGGAGCGTGGGCAGCTCCTCGTCCAGGTCGACACTCGCATTCTCGATCAGGAGTTCAAGCAGGCCGATGCCGATCTGCAGTCCGCCATCACCCGCAAGGAAATCGCCGAGCGCCAGTACCTGCGCGCCCAGGACCTGCACCAGCAGGACCTGATCTCGGAAAACGACCTCGAGGCCAGCGAGCAAAACGCCACCAACGCCCAGGCGACGTTGCTGCGCTCGGAAGCCACGCGGCAGCTCGCGCAGGAGCGGCTCGACGACGCTACGGTGAATGCGCCGATCAGTGGCACCATCATCAGCAAGGCGGTCGAGGAGGGGGTCATCATCACCTCGAGCACGTCGAATGTCTCGGGCGGCACGACGCTGGTGCAGATGGCCGACCTATCGCGGCTGCAGATTCGCACGTTGGTTGACGAGATCGACATCGGTAGGGTGCTGCCCGGGCTCGAGGTCGAGAGCACCGTCGAGGCCTTTCCCGATCGCACGTTCATGGGCGCTGTGATGAAGATCGAGCCGCAGGCCGTGGTGCAACAGTCTGTAACGACGTTCCCTGTGTTGTCGTTCGTGGACAACAGTGAGGGGATGTTGCTGCCCGGCATGAACGCCGATGTGAACATCATCGTGCACCGCCGTCCCGGCGTGCTTTCGATTCCCAACGCGGCGGTGAAAACGCCCGAGGATGCGGCCCAGGTCGTGGCCATGTTCGAGGCCGACATGGCGGCGGCTGAGGAAGCTGAGGCCGCCGGCGCGGATCCAGCCGATTCCTCAGAGTCCGGCTCGAGTGATCTGCCCGCGGCCGATCCGAATCGTGCTCCAGGAGAGGAGCCCGGGCCGGCTGGGCCGGGAGCTGGTAGCGGTGATGGGGACGCGGGTGGTGGTGAAGGCATGGGGCAGGGGGGGCAGGGCGGTCGCCCCGGCGGCGGCCCCGGCAGTGGTGCAGGTGGCGGACCCGGCGCGGGTCGGGGAGGTGGCTTCGGAGACATGGACATGTCCGACCCCGAGGTACGGGCGCGCATGGAGGAGATGCGGAACCGGCGCCGCGCCCAGATGGAGGCGGAGGCGAGTGACCCTTGGGGGGTCGAGACCGTTCGTCGCCAGGCGGCTGTCGTTTTCGTTCTGGGAGAGGATGGCCTGATGACGCCTCGCCAGATTGTCACCGGTGTGCGCGATTGGGAGCGCACAGAGGTGATCGAGGGGCTGCAGCCCGGCGATGAGGTGGTGATTCTGCCGAGCACGTCACTCCTTCGATCGCAGGAGGAGCTGCGCCAGCGCTTCAGCGGCCGCTCGATGATCCCGGGCATGGGTGGTGGTGGACGTCGAGGGGGGCCGCCCCGCTAGCTGTGTTTTTCAACGCTCTCCTGCTCCGGTCGTGGATACATCCGCGACAGCTCGAGCATGTCGCCTGACGTTCTGGAAATGCTCAGCTTGTGGTTACTAATAGTCATTAGAACGTATTACAAAGCTTTATAAATCTCTATAAGTCTTTTAAAATTGTTATGCCTAAGCGTTGCACGCTGATGTACTTTCGTTTACAGTCATTTATGCTCGCTCACAGCAGCCGTTAGGCAGGGGGCATGCGGCGACAGCAGGCTACAGGGGGCCAGGGGTAAGGGGGGAGCGAGGGAGACCACGTGGCACGCAGGAAGCACAGCGAAGTAGAGCCGCTTCCGGCACAGTCGAGGATAGCTGTGATCCGGACACGCTGGGTCCTGCTTCTCGGCATTGCCTACATTGTGATGTTCGGCTCGGGCGAGCCGACATCTCCGTGGCCGCACCATGTGCTCGTGGTTGCCGTCCTGTTGTCGAACGTACTGCTGATCATCCTCTTGCGTCTCGGCTACGACTGGCTGAGCACGCGCTGGTTCTTCACTGGGTTCGATGTCGCCGCCGTGACCTTCGTGGTGGCGGTCATCGGTCGGTCTTCCTTCGACCTGCTCCTGGTCTATTTCGCCGTCTTCCTCCTTGCGATGGCCGTGCCTCGCGTTGGTCTGATTGCCGGCATCGCGCTCATCGGTTGCGTCGCATACACAACAATGCTGTACGTCGAGATGGGGCCGGACCTTTGGCGTAACCCGGAGATCCTCGTCCGCCCGCCGTTCATGCTCGGAATCGCCCTGTATTTCAGCACGGTAGTGCACGAGGCCGGACGTGATTACCTGCGGACCTACAAGCTCGAATCTGACGCGCGGCGGATCGCTGAGCGGGCCAAGCACTTGCTGGAAGAGCAGTATCGTTTGAAAGCCCTCAGCGATATCGGACGCCTCGGTTTGTCGGGTGTCCCCGCCGAGCCCGGCAAGGTGCTTTTCGATATCACCCAGCGGGTTCAGAAGGTGGTAGGAATCGACCGTTGCTCCCTGGTGATCTTCGAGCAGGACAGGGAGCAGGCGTACGTGGCCGCCAGTGGCGACGATCCCAGCGTCGAAGTACGCGTACTCGCGCTCGATGAGTATCCCGAGCTGCAAGCCACTCTGAATCAGTCACAGCCGACCGAGGTGTACCCGGGGGAGCCCAAGGAGCTGTGGGAGAAAATGCAGCCATGTCTCCCCCCCACAAACCCGTTTCGCGCCTTCCTGGTTGTTCCGATCATACGCGGCCGCCGGCTGCTCGGTGCTTTCTACCTGCGCGATATCCGCCATGATCATCGTTACTCCGAAGATGACAGGAGCTTCTGCTCGACGGCAGCGATGATGACGGCGGCCTTCATCCACGGTCACGACATGCTCGATCAGCTCCGCCGACAGAGCCGCCGGGACGGTCTTACCGGAATGCTCAACTTCCAGGCCTTCAGCCAGGAAGCAGCGCGAGTGATGGCGAGAGACGCCGGCAGGGGCGAGCCCTGGACCCTGGTTGTCGCCGACCTCGATAACCTGAAGGTCGTCAATGACGATCACGGCCATATGACCGGCAACCGCCTGATCATTACTGCAGCCACCAGTTTTACGAGGTCTTTGAATGACGCTGCGGCCGTCTGCCGCTACGGCGGCGACGAGTTCATGGCGCTGGTTCCCGGGAGCAAGCGCGATACCGAAGAGCGCCTGGAGCGGTTCTTGACCGAGCTCCAGATTGCGGGCGCAGGCCTGCCGCTCCCGCCGAGCATCTCCGTCGGGATCGCCGAATACCCAACCGATGGGATGGAGCTCGAATCCTTGGTGGAAGCCGCCGATCAGGCGATGTACCTGGCCAAGGACCGCGGTGGCCATCAGGTTTGTCGAGCTGGTGAAGGCCTGGACGCCGCCGAGTGGAAGCGTGCCGTGCTCGAGGCTGTCGTATCGGTACAGGCACGGCGCTACCTGCCCGAGGAGAACCTCACGTTGGAGAAAATCCTCGAGCCGTTGACAGAAGCGCACGGGCACGGACTCGACAGCCCGATCGTCAAGGAGACCCTCGGCAGGCTCATGGATGCCGTCGAGGCAAAGGACCCGTACACCCACGAGCATTCGACGGCCGTGGCCGCGTTGGCACGTCGGTTGGCCGAGGCTATGGCCTTCCCTGAGGACGAGCTCACTGCCATCGAGATTGCCGGCCTCGTGCACGATGTGGGCAAGATCGGCGTGCCGGAAGAGATCCTCTCCAAGCAGGGCAAGCTCAGCAGCATCGAGCGACGGGTCATGGAGCGCCATCCCGAGGTTGCGGCCCGGCTGCTGGAGCAGATCCCGCCGCTGCGCGACGTCGTGCCGCTGGTCGTCTGCCACCAGGAACGCTGGGATGGCAGCGGCTACCCGAACGGCCTGAAGGGTGAGCAGATCCCGCAGGGAGCCCAAATCGTGGCGGTTTGCGATGCCTATCATGCCCTGACCTCAGCTCGGGCTTTCCGGTCGGCTCTCATGCCCCAGGAGGCCCGCAGCGTCCTCGAACGGGATGCTGGCAGGCTTTGGGACCCGCAGGTCGTGCGAGTTTTCCTGGATCGCGTGGTCCACGACGACAGCGCCGCCGCCTAGCACGCATTTCTCAACGCTGTCCTGCCGCGGTCCTGTACGGTCCTCGCTGCTCCATATCCGTCTCGAGAGAGGACTGCCCCCACGGCCCGTTTCCACGGGTGGGAAGGCGCACCATATGGCCATTATTGGTTATAGCTAGTCATGTATAAGTAGTATTAAATATCAATGATTAGTTATGATTATCGATCATTTATATATCACTCATAAAAATAGGGTTCGCCGCTATTGATTGCTTGTGTACTATCAAGGGAGCCAGACACGACAAGTACGCATTTTGTGCACGAGATCTACCTCGCCGACCGCATACAGGCGGGAGAAGATGGCCCATGACTGCTGAGGAGCAATCTGCCGCGGCTGCCGCCGATATAGGCGATACAGAAGACAGAGCCGCGCGCCCCTTGCATCGATTGACTCCCCATCTGCGGATTGTGCTGACCCGCTGGGTCTTGGTGATCGCTATTGTCTACGCCGTACTATTCCACGGCGACACGATGGCGCCATTGTGGCCAAACCAGGTTTTGGCCGGGGTGCTTCTCATCTACAACGGCCTGGTCACCTGGCTGCTGGGCGAAGGCTACGGTGGCAAGAACCTCAATATGGGGATCACCGTCGCCGACGTCGTCGCCGTTAGCCTTGCGATCCTGATCTCCGGCAGTGCCTCCTCCGACTTCTTCCTCCTCTTCTTCGCTGTCATCATCCTAGCTGCGATATCCCACCGTCTGA
>CALAKE010000077.1 GCA_937922775.1 uncultured bacterium
TCGGGCCGATGGAGCGGTACTTCATCGCGCCGAACAGCTCGGGCGCGACGACAATGTTGGGGTCGTCTTCCTGCTCGGCCTCCTGCTCCGGTCCCACGGCGACGGCGGGTACGGCCAACATCACGGCCAGCAAACCGACGGCAAGGATCCACAGAGATTTTGCGGTGAATGAACGAGGGGCCATGATCTTCTCTCCCTGGCAGCTCAGCGGGAATGCACTCGGCACGTCCCGAAGATTCAGCATGGATGTGACTCGATTGCGGACGGAGCCCGATGCTCCATTCGTGCTCCTCATAATGGCTTATATCGACGGGAACCACAGATTGCCAGCCCCGGTCCGCCTCACCGGACCCGTTCAACGGCCGCCTCGTGCCTGGTCAATGCACATTTCGCGCATTACCATTCCCGATACCAACGTCTTTTCTGTTCCCCGCCGCCGGGGCCATCGCCAGACCTCAGCTGGCCCGGCTCACAGGAGACTCTCGATGCACGCTGCCCGCCGTACTTCGATCTTCGCCACAGCTCTCGTATTCACCCTGCTCACAGGCATGACCATCGCATGCGGTCCTGCTGGTGAGGCCGTTCCGCCCGCCGATCTGGTTCTCACAGGCGGCAAGGTGGTGACCGTCGACGACATCGTACCTGAAGGCGAGGCAATCGCTGTCACCGGCTACACGATCACCGCCGTCGGCAGCAGCGCCGAGATCAGCGCCTACATCGGCGATAACACCGAGGTCATCGACCTCGAGGGCCGATTGGTGATTCCCGGGTTTATCGAGGGCCACGGCCATTTCACCAGTCTCGGCAGGGCGAAGATGATTCTCGACCTCACGAAGGTCACTGACTGGGACGAGATTGTCGGTATGGTCGAGGAAGCAGCACAGGAGGCCGAGCCCGGCGCATGGATCCTCGGTCGCGGTTGGCACCAGGAGAAGTGGGCGGAAGTGCCGCGCCCGAACGTCGACGGCGTTCCGATGCACCACGGATTGAGCGAGGTCTCACCGGAGAACCCCGTGAACCTCACGCATGCCAGCGGCCACGCCTCTTTCGCCAACGCCCTTGCCATGGAGATGGCCGGGATTGATCGTGACACCGCGGACCCCGATGGCGGCACGATCGTCAAGGATGAGAGCGGCGAGCCGACCGGCCTGCTACGAGAAACGGCCCAGCGCATCGTCGGACGAGCTATTGCCGTCGCGGGTGAGGGGCGCACCGAGGCTGACATCGACAACGAGTTCCATGAAATCGTTCGCCTCGCTGGAGAAGAGGCTCTATCCAAGGGAGTCACCAGCTTTCACGACGCCGGCTCCAACTTCGCCACAATCGATCGCTTCAAGGCGCTGGAAGACACCGGGGAGTTGCCGATTCGGCTCTACGTCATGGTCCGCCGCGAATCGAACGAGACGATGGCTGAGCGGCTCTCCGAGTACCGCATGCTGCCGGAGGGCAACGATTTCCTCACGGTGCGCTCCATCAAGCGCCAGATCGACGGCGCCTTGGGCCCGCACGGCGCGTTGCTGCTGGAGCCCTATATCGATCTCCCAGATAGCACGGGGTTGATGCTCGAGCCGGTCGACGACATCAAGGGCACATGCGATATCGCCATTGAGCAGGGCTTCCAGGTCAACACACATGCGATCGGCGACCGCGCCAACCGCGAGGTGCTGGACATCTACGAGGAGACTTTCGCGGCGCACCCTGACAGGACCGACCTGCGCTGGCGAGTCGAGCATTCACAGCACCTCCACCCTGACGACTTGCCACGCTTCGCCGAGCTCGGCGTTGTAGCAGCCATGCAGGGAGTGCATTGCACGTCCGACGGTCCCTGGGTGCTCAAACGCCTCGGAGAGGAGCGGGCCGAGGCGGGCGCCTACATGTGGCGCACGCTGATCGACTCGGGCGCCGTGGTCACCAACGGCACCGATGTTCCGGTCGAGGATATCGACCCCATTCCGAGCTACTACGCGTCGGTTGCTCGCGTCTGCTTCGACGGCACGGTCTTTTATCCCGGCCAGGCAATGACCCGTGAAGAAGCGCTGGCCTCGTACACGATCAACAACGCCTACGCCTCCTTCGAAGAAGACATCAAGGGCTCGCTGACGACCGGCAAGTACGCCGATATCGTCGTGTTGTCGCAGGACATCCTGACGGTCCCCGACGAGGAGATCACCAACACCCGCGTCGACTACACGATCGTGGGCGGCGAGATTCGCTACCAACGATAGAAAGCTATCGCCCGATCTGGTCGAAAGTCAGGTTGAGGATCGGGTACTGGCGCCAGTCTTGGTAGTCGAAGTGCCACCACTCGAACGGGTAGACGTCGAAACCCTCATCTTCCATAACCTCGCGTAGCAGCTCGCGCAGCCAGCGCTGGCGCGACGTGCCACCTGGATAGTCTGCGTATGACCGCTCGGTGAACTCGTCGTAGCCGCCCACCATGACGACGGGCTCGCCCGTGGCGAGATCGTAGAGAGTCAAATCAACGGCGCACCCGCGATTGTGCCTGGAGCCCTGCTCGGGGTCGGCGACGAAGAGCTTTTGTGCCTCGGGCGTGGCATCCCAGAACATCTTGGTCACGTACCAGGGACGATAGGCGTCGTGGACGAGCAGGCCGTAGCCTCGCTCCTTCAGGACGGCGTTGGCCCGAGCCAAAGCTTCAGCGGCGGGGCGCTGGAGGAAAGCGAGCGGCTCGTCATAGAAGACCGCGCCCATGAAGTTGTTGGTTCCGGCGTAGCGAATGTCCAAGCGGATGGTCGAGTCGAGATCCGTGATCTCGACCAGGTCTGGCTCCCGAAGGTCACCCGACTCGCCAGGGGGGGATGCGGCAAGAGCCTCGCTACGAAGGTCCTCAACCGGTCGCACCGGCTCGATCTGGAAGGTCACACCCTCAGCCGTACCCACGGCGCGGCGCGGGAACAAGACGCCTCCAACGCGGGCGCCTTCGACCTGGCCGTCGGGGCCAACTACGAAGACCAACTCTTCACCCGCGTACAAGCCCCCATCCGGAAGTCGAAACACGTTTTCCGAGACCTCTTCGAGGGCATCCAGGAAGAACCACTCGATCAGGATCTCGAGTCGGCCTCCGCGCTCGAGAACGAAGAGCGTGTTGTAGTCCCAGCCATACTCCCCGACGAACCCGCGCCAACCGTCGGGCAGAGCGGGCGGAATCTCGGCGGACGGCCGGGTGCGACCCGCGATCTCGTCGGCGAGCCCATCAAACATGGGAGGCATGGGCCGGGGCGTGGGAATGGGCGCGCCCTCCCGTCTTGCCAGCATTGTTTTCAGTGCGACGTTGGCGATCCCGGCGGTTACGGCGTTGGCTACGTCTTTCGAGGTCACCACCACCACGCCCAGCTTCTCGTCGGGAAGCACGGCGAGCTCGGTGGCGAACCCATAGATGGCGCCGTTGTGACCCACTCGCAGGTGGCCGTCGAGGTGCGAAAGAATGAAGCCGATACCCATCGCCATCCCCTGCGAGGGGTTACCGAGCTGGGGCGTCCACATCTCCGCGAGCGTTTCAGGCTCCAGGATCCGCCCGTTGACGCCCATTCCGCCAGCGAATAGTGCGCTCATGAACAGGCCGAGATCGGTGACAGTCGAATACATGCTGCCGGCCGGGGCCATGCCCAGCTCGAAGGTCGGCGCCGCGAACTCGCGCCCGTCCAGGGCCCACATGCTTCCTTCGGCGAGCCGCGCTTCGATATCGGGCGTGGGTTCAAATGAGCTCGAGATCATCCCCAGAGGCTCGAGCACGTCTCGCTGCAGGGCTGTCGCGAAGGGCTCCTCCCGCATGGTCTCGAGCACGAGGCCAACGACGGCTATGCCGGCGTTCGAGTACTTGATCTGCGACTCGGGTGGGTAAACGAGGGCCGTATCATTGAGACTGGCGACAGTCGCCGCCAGGGTGGGTTCAGTGGAATCAAAGTAGTGCCCGACCGGCGGCTCACGCACCAGCCCCGACCTGTGGGACATGAGCTGCCTGAGGGTAATCGGCGTTTCGAACGAGTTGCTTGGAACGAAATCAGGCAGGTATTCGGTAACCGGGGCGTCCAGGTCGAGCTCCCCGGCCTCGACGCGCTGCATGACGGCGATGTCCGTGAAGAGCTTGGAGACCGACCCGACGCGGTAGACGGTCTGGGCCGTTGCCGCAACGTCCTCGGTGGGGTCGGCGAGGCCGAAACCCTCGGCCCACACGATGCTCTGGTCATCGACCAGAGCGATCGAGAGTGCCGGCAGCCCCTTGGCATCCATTTCCGAGGCGACGTGGGCGCGCAGAACCGCGGCGACGTCGCGGTACGCTGGATCCAAGGTGGATTGCGCCACGCCCGTCGGCGAGTCAGTGGCTGAGCTGCAACCCGGCAGCAGGAGCACTGCAGGCGAAAGAACTAGAGCAAGGATGAGAGTGACCCTGCGCAAAATGCCTCTGCAAACCGACATGATCGCGACCTTTCGTACGGAGTTCCGTGATTGGCGATGACTGTAGCTCGATCCAGTGAAGCCTAAGCTATTGATCTCGATAAGCCCGGCTCAAGTCGAGGGCCCAATGATTTTCTCGCTGATCTGCTCTTGTGCCGGACAACCCGATCTGTTCATAATTCACCATATGGTGATTTTTCACCATATCGGCTCGGCCAAACAGTCCGTCGGGTCGTCCTATCACCGAGAGTAGAACTTCACATCCGAAGGTCATCACCCGAAACAGGGGTTCCTGAAATGAGCACTCCCCCCCATGCGGAGCTCAGCCGTCGCGAGCGCCAGATCATGGACGTACTGCACCGTCGCGGGCGCGCAACAGTCGCGGAGATCCAGAGTGAAATGCCCGACGACGCCAGCTACTCGGCGATTCGCTCGGCGCTGCGCCTCTTGCGCGAGAAGGAGATCGTGACCATCGAACACGACGGCAAGCGATACATCTACCTACCGTCGATGTCACAAAACGAAGCGCGGGACTCAGCCCTCCGCTACCTCATGAGGACGTTCTTTGAAGGCTCGCGAGCGGGTGCCGTCAGCGCGATTCTGGAGATGTCGGGCACTGATTTGTCGGATGGAGACGTCGAGCGGCTGACCAGCATGATCAAGGAAGCCAAAAGGAGGAAGGATCAATGATGATCAGCACCGACCTCCTTCCCGCCGGCGGGGAATCAGTGGCCTGGATCGGTCTACTCGGAGAAGCCGCTGCCAAGGGCACGCTGCTCCTACTTGTCACGATCCTCATTTCGGGAGCGCTACGTCGCGCCCCGGCGGCAACTCGGCATATGGTCTGGGCCTCCTGCCTGGGCCTATTGCTCGTTCTACCCCTGCTCGCCCAGATCACTCCCGCGGTTCCGGCGCCCGTCATTCCGGCTTCATGGAGCGTGGCGTGGAACGAGGCGATGGATGCGGCTGGCGTGGGGATTTCCGATTTTTTCGGCCGCGGCAGAAATGCTGAACACTCGTTGGCGATTGCCTCCGGCATACGCCCGATTGACCTCGATACCGAGGAGTTGCTCGGGACGGCAACCGTTCACCTGGAATCGGTGCCCGTGGCAGCGGAGCCCCGGTGGACCCCAACCACCTGGCTGGCCGGCGTTTGGCTGGCTGGAGCCGTTCTCGTTCTTGCCTGGTTGGCCGTCGGTCTTGGCCTGCGCGGGACGCTGTCCCGGAAAGCACGCGTCGTGCGATTTGGCCCATGGGTCGATTCCGCCCGCAGAGTCGCCGGCCAGCTCGGAATCCGACGCGAGGTCGTATTGCTCCGCGGCGAGGAGGACGCAGTGCCCATGACGTGGGGCAGCCTGCGACCCGTGGTCTATCTGCCGCCGGGTGCTGATGAGTGGTCAACCGAGCAGCTCCATTCGGTATTGCTGCACGAGCTCGCCCATGTAAGTCGCTGGGACTCCTTGACCCGATCCATCTCACAGCTCGCCTGCGCGATCTTCTGGTTCCACCCGCTCGCGTGGTACGGAGCTCACCGTCTCTTACGAGAACAGGAGCGGGCCTGTGACGACGTCGTACTCATGGCCGGCGCAGAGCCCGATGAATACGCCACCACACTGCTGACTTTGGCGCGGCACTACCGCCGGCGGCGGCCGGCCGTTGTCGGTGCATTAGCGCTGGCGCGCCGCACGACTCTAGAGAACCGTTTGGTCTCGATCCTCGATCCCCGAAGGAAACGAATTACCATGTCTCGTACACATCGTATTGTTCTGTTGGCTACATTTGTCGCGATCGCCGTGCCGTTGGCCTCGCTGCAGCCGGCGCCGGCGGCGCCCGCAACTCTCTCGAGCCATTCAATCGTGGCCGCGGACGGTGGCGCCTCCACATCGGCCTCGGGTCAGCAAGGCGAGTCCACGACCGACGCGGCTGCAGAGACCACCCCGGTGCAGCTGATCATCAAGGGTGAGGTCCACATGGGGGCGACCCTCGAGGAAATCGAGGTCGGGCCGGGAGGGCGCTTCGTTCTCCAGGAGATCGAGAGCGTCGACGACCACCTCGAGATCGACTCCGCCGACCCCGGCAGGGGAAGGCGTCTGGAGATCTCGGCCGATGAGGACGGCAACGTGGAGCGCACCTGGATCGTCGACGGAGTCACCCGTGAGCTCGACGACAACGCCCGCGACTGGGTCAACGGGGTTCTCGGGCGGCTCGACGATGCGCACGTCGAGCTCAAGCCGGTTGGCTCGAACCAAAGCCGCACGCTCATCTTCGCCGGCAGTAGTCTTGCTCTGGTCGGCGAGGCCCACGCCTCCGCGGGAGCATCCTCGCACGGCGTTCTGGCGATCAGCGAGGGCGATAGGGTGATCCATCTCAAGCCCGGCATGGTTTGGAGAACCAAGGAGGGCGAGGAGGGTAAGACCATCGAGCTTCGCCTCGCGGAGCCCTACGTTTCCGAGGAGGGCACGACGCTCGATCTCAAGCTCGCAAGGCCCATCGAGGTCGGCGAGGGTGGTACTTGGACGATCCACATCGACGAGCCCGAGATTCATCTGCAGAAGGTCGATGAGGGGGATTCGATCGTCGTCGAATTGAAGAAGCTGGAGGGCGGCAGGAGTTTCACCATCGTCTCCCCCAACCTGGAGGTTGTTGGTGAGGGCGATGATCGTAAGATCGTCATTGTGGTTCCCAAGGAGAATCACGGCGATCATGAGATCTCCGCTGTGCTCCTGAACCCCAAGGTCAAGATCGTGGAAGAGGCTGGTGAGGCACGCGCCTACGTGGTGGTCGAGCCCGAGGTCGTAGCCGAGCCGGAGGCACATCCCAACGTTCACGTGAAGATCGTCAAGGAGCCGTACGTCGTCGTCGACGTCCGCACCGATGAGCACAGCGAGCACACCATCACGATGGATATCGACGACGAAGACTCGCACATGACGGTTCGGATGCGGGGCGATGTCGAGCTCGGCGACACCATCGATGAGATCGAAGTTGGTGAGGGCGGCGAGCTCTCGATCGACGAGCGCGATCCCGATGGCGTCGTGCGCCAGATCAGCGTCCTCCCGGGACCCGACGGCAACTTGATCTTCGAGTTCTTCGTCGACGGCACGGAACGGCCCTTCGACGCAGACGCCCGGGCCTGGCTTCAGGGTGTCCTAGACAGAATCGAGCACTAGCTCGAATTTCTCAACGGTTCGCGGCTGCGCTCGCGCGATGGCGCGCGATGACTGCGTTGCGCTAGATACGTGCGCCGGGAAGCCGTTTCCTGATAGCCTCCGGCAGAGTGCCGATCACCGCCTCGTCGACGCTCTGTCGGTGCTTCTGATACCAGACCGCTGCACCCATGATCGCCAGTCCGACGAAGCTCAGGACGAACGGGAAGATCAGCGAGTTCTCGAAGACCTCGAAGCCCAGGTGGCCGAGGTAGATGAACACTCCGAGAGCGCCGAACGCCATGAACAGGCGGCGCTGCAGAAGGATGCTCACCACCATCATCAGCAAGTTGACGAAAGTGTAGGCGACCCACGTCAGCTCATCGTCCTCCGGAAATGACGTAAGCCCAACCCAGAAGTGTCCTGCGCCGAGCAGATAGATCCAGAAGGCGAAATCCTCTTCTGTGCGGCGATCCACCATGAAGCCGATGACGAGCACGAAGAGCCCCGAGAGCATCAAGTGCGTGCTCATGGTCCAATCGGAGGGCCGGCCGCCCGATACCACCATCACGCTGTAGAGCCAGGTCCAGACGAAGCCGAAGACCGTCGGCACGGCCAGGAAGGAGAACCGGCGGAGGAAGATCGCCAGCATTCCG
>CALAKE010000078.1 GCA_937922775.1 uncultured bacterium
TGGCAGTCCATGCCCTGAACGCACTGATAGGAGCCTTCGATCGCCCAGGAGGTGTGCTGTTGCCTCCTTCGATACCTTTCGCGCCACTCCCTCCCCTGCTGGAAGACACACCCGAGGGGAATCAGGCGAGGTTCGTGGTGGAGGGTGAAGGCGGGATCTTCGGAGACGACCCGGTGGAGGCCCTGGCGCGTCGGGTGCTCGACGACTCAGACCCGATCGATGTTTTATTCGTGCTCGGCGCGAACCCGGTTCACAACAGCCCGGCCGGCGCCTTGATGCGCGAGGCGATGGACCGCATCCCGATGGTTGTTGCCCTGGCTCCATTCCTCGACGAGACCTCTGGGCATGCAGATATCATTCTTCCGACGAACGTCTTCCTCGAGGGGTGGCAGGGGGCGACGACCCCGCCCACGACCGCTTTCAGCGTCCTTGGCGTCTCAGCACCGGTGGTGGATCCGCTTTACGACACTCGCCACCCGGGTGATGTACTGCTCGAGCTCGGTCGCCGGGTGGTCTCGTCTGAAAGCGGCGCGCTGCCATGGCCCAACTATGCTGATTACCTGAGCTGGCGCGTCGAAGGACTTGCGCGAGCGGGGCAAGGCGCGATCGTCACCGGCTCCTTCGAGGAGTCGTGGGTTCACTATCTCGAGGAGCGCGGCTGGCGCTTCGTGGAACGCAGAGGCCCGGACCAGTTCTGGAGCGATCTCGTGCGACAGACGGGGTGGTGGAATCCCGTGCAGCCGCGAGGTGATTGGGCCCAGCTCTTCCCGACGCCATCGGGCCGCTACGAGTTCTACTCCCGCACTCTCGAACAGCAACTGCGCAACCTCGGCGCTGCCGGTGCCGGCACGCCGGTGAGGCAAGACGAGGCTCTCCGGCGGGGCATTGAAGTGCTGGGACTCGGCGCGCGAGAGGATGAGGTTTGTCTCCCGCATTTCGAGCCGCCACGTGAGGTCGGGGACGGCGATGTGACGCTTGTCCCGTTCCGCCCGATCACCGCCCGCGGATACCTGGGCGTGAGATCACCGATGCTGATGGAGATGTTCGGCTATGCCGTGCTCTCGGGTTGGCAGACCTGGGCAGAGTTGTCTCCAGACGCAGCCCACGAGCGTGATCTCGAGGATGGAGATCTGGTGGCGCTGGAAGCCGACGGCTCGAGCATCGAGGCTGTCCTGCGGATTCAACCAGGTGCGCCCCCGGATGCCATTCACATTGCCCTCGGCCTGGGTCATAGCGATCCTGCGAGCGTAGAGGACAACATCGGGGCCAATCCGTTGGACGTCGTTGTCCCCGACCGTGACCCCCTCACAGGTGTCCTCTCCCTCAATACAACTCGCGTGCACGTGCGGCTCGTTCGTCGCCGAGCGCATGGCGGGCCGCCGCCTGAGCATGGAGGAAGAGCCTGATGAGCCGCTGGGGCATGGTCATCGACCTCGCACGCTGCACCGCCTGCGGTGGCTGCATGGCGGCCTGCCACCAGGAAAACAATCTCACCGCCGTGGGACCGGAGCAAACGGAGCTCGGCCGGGGCCATCACTGGATGCGCATGCTCCCCGAGAAGACGGGTTCGGAGCAAGAAACCGAGCTGAGATACCTGCCGCATATGTGCCAGCAGTGCGACAATCCGCCGTGCGTCCGCGTTTGCCCGGTGCACGCGACCTATTTGGGTGAGGAGGGCATTGTCGGTCAGGTCTACGCCCGCTGCATCGGCTGCCGCTACTGCGAGGCGGCCTGCCCGTTCAACGCCAAAGTCTTCACCTGGTATGAGCCCGAGTGGCCCGGGGAGATGAAGAAGAAGGCCAACCCCGACGTATCCTTGCGCTCAAAGGGCGTGGTCGAAAAGTGCACGTTCTGCCACCACAGAATCCTCAGCGCCCGAGACGAGGCACGCGCCGCGGGTCGGGAGCTTCGGGACGGCGACGTGACTACTGCATGCGCGGAGAGCTGCCCGGCGAAGGCCATCGTCTTCGGCGACCTCGATGACCCTGCGAGTCGAGCCAGCGAGTTGGCGCATGGCTCCCGGGCCTTCCGATTACTCGAGGACCTCGGTACCGAGCCCAAGGTCTACTACCTGGCAGAGGACGAATGAGCACCGAGAACAAGGACGCCGCGGCCGACTTCGAGGATGCCGAAATCCTCCGCCCCATCGAGCAATCCGGAGTTGGTTTTCGCGTTGCTACGACCATGCTGTTGTTGGTACTCCTCGGCGGCTGGGTCCTCTTTAGCCGCCAGCTCCTTTACGGTCTCGGCGTCACTGGCCTTAACCAGCCGGTGGTTTGGGGCTTTTACATTGTCAACTTCGTCTTCTTCATCGGGATCAGCCACGCGGGCACGCTGATCTCCGCGATTCTGCGCCTATCCAAGGCCGAGTGGCGACGCCCCATCACGAGAATGGCAGAGGTCACGACTGTCATCGTGCTCGCGATCGGCGGATTCCACCCGGTACTCGACCTCGGGCGACCCGACCGGATGCTCAACATCTTCACTGCTGGCCGCCTACAGTCACCACTACTTTGGGACGTTAGCGCCATCACCGCCTATTTCGCGGCGTCAACCGTCTATCTGTACATTCCGATGATTCCGGACCTCGCCCTGCTGCGGGATCGCGGCGTTTGGCCGCATTGGTACTATCGCTTTGCGGCGTGGGGCTGGCAGGACACGCCCCGGCAGCGAAAGGTGCTCGAACGCGCCATGAACGTGATGATGGTGCTAGTCATCCCGATCGCCGTCTCGGTACACACCGTCATCTCATACATTTTCGCTATGACCGTGCAGCCCGGCTGGCACTCGACCATTTT
>CALAKE010000079.1 GCA_937922775.1 uncultured bacterium
GCTGAGGCGGTCGTATTCCTCATCCGAACCGTCGCAGTAGCAAACCTCGTCCGGCTTACAGAGATCTGCTACTTCCTGGACCCATGCTTCCAACTTGGCGTTCATGATTACCCCTTCGCCCCATGTTCTGGGTGGTCCTCACTCGTGCGGAGAACCGAAGAGAGAGACAGAAGAATGTCGACACCATGGTAACAATTAAACTCGCCGCTTGCTGACCGCCCAGGCACCTATCAACAACCGCCGATCGGGCTCATTCCTTCAGGTTTTTCTCGAATAGCTTCAAGATGCGACGATACTCGTCGTGCCAGGAAGACGCTTCGCGAAAACCATGGTTCTCTACCGGATACAGGGCAACCTCCCAGTTCTCCTTGCGCAGTTCGATGAGTCGCTGAGCCAGGCGAATAGTGTCCTGGGCGTGAACGTTGGTGTCGATGAGCCCGTGGCAGATCAGCAGCGCTCCTTCCAGGTTTTCGGCAAAGTAGATCGGCGAGGAGCGAGTGTAGGATTCCGGATCGTCAACCGGCTCGTTGAGAATGTTGCTGGTGTAGCCGTGGTTGTAGGCGGCCCAGTCGGTTACGGGACGCAGCGAGGCGCCGGCTGCAAACGTTTCCGGTGCGGTAAACATGGCCATCAGAGTGATGAAGCCGCCGTAGGACCCGCCGTAGATGCCGACACGCTCGGGATCTACTCCATGCTCCTCGACCAGATATCGGGCGCCGTCGACCTGGTCGCTGAGATCCTTGTCGCCCATATAGCGATAGATCGCGGTGCGCCAATCCCGCCCGTAGCCGGCGGAGCCACGGTAGTCGATGTCAAGAACGGTATAGCCACGCTCCATCAGGAGGTGGTGAAACGTGTACTCGCGCGAGTACGACGACCAGTAGTGGTGCACGTTGTGGAGGTAGCCGGCACCGTGCACGAAAATCACCGCTGGCCGCTGAGGATGGGGGTTGGCGGGCTTGTAGAGTCGCGCCGGCACCTCCGTGCCATCCTGAGCTGTGAAGTGAATCACCTCGGGATCGATCCAGTCGTACGACTCGAAAGCAGGGCTCGTCGACTCCGTGACCCGAGTCACGGCACCCAACTCCTCCGTCCTTCCGAGATACAGCTCCCAGGGGCGGCTACCCTCCGAGCCGACACCTGCGATCCAGGCGCCATCGGGACTCAAGGTGACGTCCATTCGCCCGAGCCCTGACGAGAGCTGCTCCGGCTCACCGCCCCCGATCGGCAACCGATACGCCTGCACCTCGAAGGGGCTCGGGATGGATGCTTCGAAGACAAACGCCGATTCGTCTTGTGTGAGGCGCGGGTTGAAGACTTCGAAGTCGCCCGATGTGAGCGCTACGGGCTCACCACCGGTGGCCGACACGGTGTACAGATGCATCGTGCCATGGCGCTCCGAGATGAAGTAGATCCCCCTGCTGTCGGGTAGCCAGCCGTAACCTCCCGCGACTGACCAACCGATCCACGCGTCATCGTGATCGTGAGCCGCGAGCGAAACGTCGATGGTCACCTGACGGGACTCTTCTTCATCAGATTCCGTCGGCGTCAATACAGCGAACCAACGATCCTTGTTGTCCTGCGCCCGCACATGTACGAGGAGCTTGCTGCCATCCGGACTCCACGCGCCACCGCTGATGCTGACCTCGCGATCTTCCAGGCCGAGATCTGCCCAAGCGACCCCGCCGCTGACGATCTCGACAATCCCGACACGGCTATCGCTCAGCGCGTCGCCCACCTTTGTCCGGGTTCGAAGGTCTTCAGTGAAGCCGCTCGCCGTCACGTAGTTAGGAACGCCTGCAGTCTTGGCCTGGCTGGCAGGCTTCACCTGCTGCACGGCTACCCAGGTCAGCGTCGGGTCGGGTCTGAGCCCCGCGGCGCGCCACCCGGCCAGATATAGAGGCTTTGCCCGTCCGCGCTCAGAGTCTTCACGTCGCTCTAGTCGCTGTTCCTCGGCGCGTTGCAGCACGTCGAAGAGCGCCAACTGCTGCTCACGCAACCAGCGTTGATGGTCGGTAGGTGGCTCCTCTTTCGGAGCCTGCCCGTCACGAATATCGGTGAGTTGTCGCAGGAGTGGCAACTGAGAAGCGCCGGACACGGGAATCGCGAAGAGGTTGCCCTCGTAGGAGACTACCGCCGACGACCCGTCGGGAGTGAACATCATGGGGCGGGCGCCGCTCACGTGCTCCAGCATGGGTTTCGTGGTTTTGGCATGCGTGTCGTACACGACCAGCGAATCGCGCACCGTCCACAGTGCCCGCGTGCGTTCCCGGTTCCATACTGCGTTTTGTGCAGGGACACGCTCGGCATCCTCATCCGTGAGCTGTTTCAGTGTTCCCGCTACGGGATCGTATTCGAAGGTACTGAGCTCCTCCTCGTCCCATCGCTTCCAGCGAAACCAGAGGCGACTGCTGTCACCATCCCAGCGCACCGCTGATGGTCTGGTACCCGAGAACCCCGATCCTTCCATGATCAGGTCGAGCTCCACACTCCCCATCGGCTCCCCGAGGCGACGCCGGATGTTCTCGCGAATGGCACGCACGTAGGCCAGCTCATCCTCCTGGGCAACGATGAGCTCAGCCTCCTGGGACTCAGTCTTCTCCGGGCCGGCATCCTCTTGAGTCACTGGCAACCCCGGTCCTACACCAGGCCACGCACTGGCTGAGGCCACTCCGAGGTCACCCACCCCCAGCAGGCACAGAGACGCAAGAGAGAGGGTCAAGATCAAGCGCGGCAGACAGAGTCGGGATATTCGAGGCATCTGCAACA
>CALAKE010000080.1 GCA_937922775.1 uncultured bacterium
CGCACCGCCGGCGACATTCACCGTGGCGCCCTCTGGCTGGAGGGCATACCGCCGGGAAGGTACACCCTCAAGATCCGTATCTCCGATCCGGCTGCAGACAAGGAGCGTGAGTTCGAGGTGCAACTCGTGTCGCGGGCGAAGAGGATGCCTTAATGAAGATGAGACATGGCTGGGCGCTCTGTTCCTTGCTAGTAACTGCTCTGCCCCTGGCCCTCAATGGTTGCGGCCCCGAGCCCCTCGAGTTCCCGGATTGGGTCGTGCCTGTGGCCGAGGGCACGCGGATCGTCGAGCATCCGGCCGTGCCGATCGAGGAACGCGCCGAGCGGATCGAGCTCGTCGAGGATCTGGTGATCAGCGAGCGGGGTGAGGATCCGAACTACATCTTCTACCGACCGCGACAGGTGGTGGCCGACCCCTCGGGCCGCATGTTCGTGCTCGATGCCGGCAACTCCCGAGTCCAGGTGTTCGACCCCGACGGCGAGTACATCCGCACCCTTGGGAGAGAGGGGCAGGGGCCGGGTGAGCTGAGCAGGCCGTTCGGAATCGCCATTGCCGGCGATCACCTCGTCGTCCACGACTTCAGCAACGGTAGGTTCGTCGTGTGGTCGTTGGAGGGGGAGTACATTCACGATCGGCGTTTCGAGGAGGGCAGGGGCCCGTCCGGGCTGATCGGCCTAGAAAGCGGACTCCTTCTCGGCAGGGACACGGTCAGGCAGCCCAGCGAGGAGAGTCGGGAGTTCTCCCTTCAGCGCGAGCTCGCGATCTTCTCTCAGGAAGCCGAGATTGTGCGCCGGCTGCAGAGGTTTCCTCGCTTCAAACCAGTCGCTATTCAGCGGGCCATGCCAGGCGGTGGCGTGATGACGGTCTCGACTAGCGCCCCCTCCCCAGCGACCGTGTTCGCGTCAACGCCCGATGGAGATGTCTACTCTGGCTTCACTGCCGAGTACCAGCTCTTCGCTTTCGACGAATCCGGGACCGCCAGGTGGGCGCTCCGAGTCCCGTGGGAACGATCGCCGTTCACACAAGCCGATATCGACGAAACGGTTGCGGACCTGCGCGAGGCTATCGAAGACGTCGATGTATCGGAGATCGAGTGGCCCGAACGATATCCTGCCATCGAGGACCTCGAGGTGGACGGTCGCGGGCGCCTCTATGTCTTTCCACAATTTAAAGCAGAGGATGGCGACGAGCGGCCGGTCGATGTCTACTCGCGCGACGGCGAGCATCTCTTCTCGGGCTGGATCCCGCGCAAGCTGTGGGACTTTGCGCTCGACGACTTCGTCTACGGGCGTTCGACCGATGAAGAAACCGGGGAGGTGCGGGTCGTCCGCTATCGCCTGATCTGGCCCGACTGAGTCATGCGGACCGGACTCGCGGTAGCGACGGCTATTCTGGTAGTTGCCGCCAATGGCTTGTCGAGCCCGATTCCGGGCCCCCGGTCCCATGCACCGAAACCCCACTTCCCAGAACCCCGGGCCCCAGAGCCGCAGGCCCCAGAGCCGTCCACCGGCATCTTCAGCTTCGACGTTGGCGAAGAGCGTCGCTACACCCTCGACCCACCGGATGTCTTAGAGCCCGGCGAGTTGGTCCAACTTCTGATCCGCCTCGAGTCGGTCGAGGGAAGCGGCGAGGATCTCAGGGCCAAGTTCATCATCGAGAACGAGTCGCTCCGCTTCAGGTACCGAAGCAACTTCATCAATCCCGACGAACGCCTGCGGCTGATGGAGCGCATCGAAGTGACGCTGAACCGCCACGGTTTCCCGCTCGAGGTCGAGTATCGGATGGAGCGTGACGAGACGGACCATCCCTTCGTTGAGAGTGACGTTCACCTCTCCTTTGATGGCGAAAGGTACGACCTCACGAACCGCGGCCGCATGGGCATGGATCGCCGCGTGCGCTTGCCCGGCACGGGAATGGTGGATCGCTCGGTTCCGCGTGGCGTCTTCCTCTCCGCCTACATCAACCCAGGCCTCCTCAGCGTGATCTTCACATCCCTCCATGAATCCGGCGCCGGTGAGTTCGAGTACATGGACATGCGCCTGCCCTGGGCTAGCTTCGAGTACCGGGAATACCGCGTCGACAGCCTGGTGACCGTGGATGTCGGCGGTGTCCCACACGACGCACTCTTCCTCAGGGACGGCCCGCAGGGCGACACCTGGATCACTCCCGACGGCATCGTGCTGAAGGTCGAGGTCCGCGAACGCGACGAGAAGGCGTGGCTACGCCTCATGCATCCGTGGGAGTACTAGCCGTGAGTACCATCAAGTTCACTGGTCGTGGCCATCCCATATCTGTATGAGAAGGCTCCTTGCTACAATTCTCGGCATGATCAAGATCCTGGAAGCCAAGGCGAAGCCTGGTCACCGTCTGTGGCTGCGCTTTGCCGATGGGGTCGAAGGAGAAGTCGACCTGACTAACCTCGCTGGCAAAGGCGTATTCAAAGCTTGGGAGGACCCTGAGGTCTTCGCCAACGTCAGCGTCGAGCGCGGGCGGAGCGTCGCCTGGGGCGAGGGGATAGACCTTTGTGCCGATTCGCTCTATCTCGAGATCACGGGCAAGAAGCCCGCGGAGGTCTTTGAGAAGCCGCGGGCGGCAGAGGTCGATGCCTGAGATCTGTCGCTTCTACGGCATTGTCATCCGGATGTTCTACAACGATCACGTCCCTCCCCACTTCCACGCTCAATATGGTGAGACCGAAGCGGTTGTCGGGAATCAGAACGCGCACGTCGACGCCGCAGTTTCCTCGATGAGCTCGGTGTCCCTCGGGTTCTCCTCTCCGTCCATGGCTGCCCATTATTGCGCAAAAAGTCGCCCCGATCAGAATGCTCCCAGGGGTGCGTCATGGTCCCTGCTGTCTTTTTACTAGGTTCTTACTAGTAATAGTGTAGTAAAAAGATAGCAGGCAGTCTGAAGCCCATACCCCTCGCCCCCCCAAGGGGAATGGTGCGCGTCTTCCCTCGCGTGCCGCCGCCATCTAGTCGCGGTCGAGCACCTGGATGCGCAGCTCCTGGCCGTTAGCGCGGATCTCGGGCACGTACATCGCGTGGCCGATCACGGGCAGCGCGTGAAACTCGCCCGGCACCTCGGCTCTCAGTTCGTAGCGGATTTCCCAGAAACCCTCGGGCAGCTTGTCGACGAACAGCGCCACCTTGCGGTCGCGCAGCTCCTGGTAGACCCAGCGGCTGCGACCGGTGTAATCGGTGGCCTCGCGGCTGCCGTCGATCCGCGCAACCGGGGCCCCCGCCTCCATCGCCCCCGACTTGAGCTCGCGGGTGTAGATGGGCTCGCCGCTGCGGATTTGTACGGCTTCGAGTCCGGCCGGCTTGAGATCCTCGAACACCAGGTACTCATAGTTGTTCTTGGCCTCGATGGTGAGAACCACCTCGACACGCTCGCCGCTGGTGATGTCGTCGCCGTCGGCAACCGCGACCTTCTCATAGGTGTAGCCCTTCAACAGGGTCTCGCGGCCGACCAGCTTGTAGTACTGGCGGCGCACGAAGATCTCGTTGCCGGCAGATGTGATCGGCTCCTCGAGGCTGAAAAAGGTCGCGGAGGCGGCGAAATAGACAGGTCCCTCGCCGCTCCGCTTGACGATACGAATCTCGTTGTCGCCATCGACGACCAGCTCGTCGTCGATAATGAACTGGCTCGGCGCCCGCAGGATGTCCTCGGGGCCGATGCTCTGGGTGGCCACGCTCTGGCCGTTCACCAGCAGCTCGTACTCGAGCTCGGTGTCGAGCTCGCCGCTGACCTGCAGGTAGTCATTGAGGGCCAGCACGGTGATGGCGGTATCTCGGGTGTTGCTCCACTGCGCCCCGCGGCGGTTCTTGATGAGCCAGTTGGTGACTGGCTCGATCAGCTCGTTGCCGGGGTCGATCGCCAGCAGCGCCCGCAGGGCAAAGCTCGTGGCTTCGACGCCACCGCTCGACCAGCGCCAGTAAAGGCCATCCTCGCCCCAATGGGCTGTGCCAATGACTGCCTGGTTGGAGGCAGAGCCGCCACTCTGTGCGCCGCCCCGCTGGACGATCGAGGTG
>CALAKE010000081.1 GCA_937922775.1 uncultured bacterium
CGGGCTGGCCGAGCTTGGCGCCGATTGACGCGCCGACACCCCAGCCGAGCCCAACGCCCGCGGTCGACAGCCAGGTCTTCTCGTCATCGCGGAACCCTGTGCCGAGGAACTGGTTCGAACCGGTGAGGTTCTCAGAGCAGATGATGGCGTTGGCATCAAGCTCTTGCTCGAGCGCCCAACCGAGCTCGTCGGGGTGTATGGGCGAGCGGCCGATCATGCCGCGATCGACCTCGCGATAGCCGGGATTCAACGCCGGCCGGTCGGCGCGGATCTTCGCGAGTCGCTCCCGTGTGGCCATTGCCTCGACGGCCTCGAGGAGCGCTGTGGTCGCGAGCCTCGCATTGGCAATCACAGCGAGATCGAAGGGCCTGTCGTTGCCGATGTTGGCCGTATTGAGGCCGACCCACACGACCTTGGCACCGGTGGCATCCGGGGCGCCAGGGTTGGTCCCGCCCGTGTCACCCACGCCGATTCGGAGGATGAGGTCGTGCCCCTGGCTCGAGTACCTGCCGGCGTAGTGAGGGCTCTTGCGGGGGAAGTTGTGGAAAGGTCCATTGGCGTCGCGAACCGGCAATTGCAGCATTTCGGCCAGCTTCAGCACCTCGGCTTGGGCGCCGCTGCGACTGACCTCGTCTCCCACATGGATCACGGGCGCACGCGCCTCGAGCAGGAGCGCGGCTACGCGCTCGATGTCCTCCGCGCGCGGCGGGATCTCGTCGGGGATGAGAAATGAATTCCGGTCGTAGATTGCGGCGTTCACACCTTTTGCCTCGAGGGCGTGGTTGGCCAGCGCCAGGTAGACAGGTCCACCGGGCGGAGTGGTTGCCACTTTGAAGGCGCGGCGCAGCATCACCGGGATGGCGGTCGGATCACGCGTTTCCCAGGAGATCTTCGTGAACTGGCGATTAACATCCTTCTGGTCATAGCCCGGCCGCGGCGCCAGCATCAGCTCGTCGTCAGTGCGCTCGTTGTCGATGAGACCGGCGGTAACGATGAGCGCGGAGCCGTCGCGGCTGGAGTTGTAGAGCTGCCCGGCCGACTGGGCCGTGCCCGCGATGACATGGACGTTGACGAAAGCGGGCTCGCCGCTGGTCTTGTGGTAACCGTCGGCCATGGAAATGACGATGCCTTCGTGTAGCCCCATGATGAGCTGCATGGGCTGGTCCAGAAAGGCATCGAAGAACCCGACCTCGAAGGAGCCGGGGTTGGTGAACAGATACTTCACCCCGGCCGCCTTCATCTGCTCGACCATGAGCTCGCCGCCGGTGCCCGTGATACTCCTTGCCGTCTTACGCGCTGCCGCCGCCTCCGCTGGTGAAACGGCCTCCAGCGCGCGCACCGTTCCGGCGACGCCCGCCGAGCTCACCCCCAACGCCGTCAGCGTCTGAATGAATCCACGCCGGGTGATCCGGCCCTCGAGGAATTGGTAGGCGAGCTCTTTCATGAAGAAGACTCCTTGGCTGGCCGCCACCGTGTCACCGGCAAACCGTGTGGCAGGTTCAGCGCTTGTCTGCTGCTGATTCGACTTTCGGTCGATCGAATTGAGGCGTGTCCGTTACCAGGCTGTAGAGACCTCCCCACAGCCGGCCAACCGGCACCCACTCTCTGACGTCGAGGAAGTCGCGGTCCCACAGCTCCCTCGCTTCAGGGCACAACCTTACAACGTGTATTTCGCCGATGACCAAGGAGCTCTCCGATGCCCCGAGCGAAACTTCCTTGAACGTCGTGCACTCGAGCACAGCGGGAGCCTCGATCACATAGGGAGCGCCGACCGTGGACGCTTGGCCCATGGTGAGGCCGGTGACCTCGAACTCGTCGACGTCCGGGGTGAACTCGCCGGAGGAGAGGCTCATGGCTTGCAGGTGGCGCTCTGTGACCATGTTCAGGCAGAAGGCGCCTGTGTCGCGGATGTTGGTCAGAGTGTCCTTGGGGCGTCCCTGTCGGGAGCCGATCGAGATGGCCACCAGCATGGGATCTGACGACACGGCGTTGAAGTAGCTGAAGGGCGCCAGGTTGGGAACGCCACCAGCAGATCGCGTCGACACCCAGGCGATCGGGCGCGGCACGATGAGCGACGTCTGCAGCCTATACCTCTGTCGCCGGCTCAGGTTGTGGACTTCGATGAGGTTGCTATCGGCTTCGGTCATCTGGTGGCCCTCCTGCTAGCTGGATCTTACTGCCTCGGGACAACGCCGCCAACGAGGCCCCGGATGCGCCAATGACTCCCAAGGCGTGGTCGGCCACGGATGGTTCCACATGCTCTCTCGGGCCGTGATATAAGGGGCGGTTCAAGGGTAGTTCGAGGGCCCCGTCGAGGGGTAGGGCGAGCTAGGGTAGCCGGGAATTCGCGACCTTCTGCGCGAGAGGTTTGAGTCGATGTCTGCCGACAAGAGATACGTCATCGTTGGAGCTACAGGCGCCGTCGGACAAGAGGTGCTTGCGATTCTCGAGCAGCGCCAGCATCCGACCGAAGGCATTCGCCTGCTCGCTTCTGCCCGGTCGGCTGGGACGATGCTCGAGTACCGCGGCCAAACACTCGAAATCGAGGAATTGCGGCCGGACTCGTTTCGCCCGGGCGAGGTGGCCCTGTTCTCCGCCGGCGCCGCAGTGTCGTGGGAGTTCGCGCGTACCGCCGTCGAGGCGGGCGCTACAGTCATCGACAACTCCTCCGCCTATCGGATGGACTCGGATGTTCCGCTGGTGATCCCGGAGATCAACGGCGCTCAGGTGAAGCGCATTGGCAGGCCCAGTGTTATTGCCAGCCCCGACTGCTCGACGATCATCCTGCTCATGGGCGTGAATCCCCTGCGTGCGGCCTTCGGTATCGAGCGCATGGTCGTTTCTACATATCAGGCCGCCTCCGGTGCCGGCGCCGCGGCGATGCGCGAGCTGCAGTCGCAGACCAGCGCTGTGCTCAGCGGGGATGATCCCGTGCCCGAGGTATTCCGGGAGCCCTGCGCCTTCAACGTCTTCAGCCACGATGCCCGGGTGGACGAAGCCACTGGTCGCAACGTGGAAGAGCAGATGGTCATCGACGAGGCGCGCAAGATCTGGGGAGATCACCTGATTCGGTTGAGCGTCACATGCGTTCGCGTACCTGTGATGCGCGCGCAAGCCGAATCCGTCAACGTAACGTTGGATGAGCCGGCTACCGAGGCCGAGGTGCGCGAGGAGCTGGCGGCGGCTCCCGGCATTCGGATCATCGATGATCGTGTTGGCAACGACTTCCCCTCCTCTCTGAAGGCGTCAGGTGAAGACGACGTACTGGTGGGCCGGATTCGCCCTGACGAAACCCAAGAGTGGGTGGTACGGCCGAAGGTTCGAGCGTTCTGGGGATTCGACCTCTTCGTTTGCGGAGACCAGCTTCGTAAGGGCGCGGCGCTCAACGCCCTGCAGATCGCGGATTTGCTGTGATCTCGCCGAGCCGCACCCAGGGCCTAATCGGGGGGGCCACGCGCTGCGCGCGCCCTGTCCGGGTAAACGCCCCGCGATCAGGCCCTGGGTGCAGCCGGGCTGGATGGCAGCGAGTCTCCGCCTTCTCCGCTCCATGCGCGGAGCTGGGAACCGTTTCGAGAGCCCGCCTCGCTGCACCACGTATTGACTTCAAGATCGCAGGGTCTATGATGGCCGGAATATGAGCGAGCAACTGCTCGCGCGTGATGGAGACCAAGCCGTGACAACAGTCAGACAGGAACGAATGTCTATGGGCATGACCGGCCCTCGGGCGGGCGTGTCCTGTGACGGAGTCTGACTGGTAGAGAAAATCGAAGATCTCCTCACCTGACCACCGCTCGAGGGCGGTGGTTTTTTGCTGCCGTTGACTTTCTTTGTCAGTAAACGCACGCATCAGGTGAGTATCATGGCTTCATATCATTCCGACCCCGAGTACACGCGTATCATCCATGGCGGCCTCGAGCCCGATCCGGCCACAGGCGCCATTCTGACCCCCGTCTACCAGACCACGACCTATCGCCAGCAGGCAGTCGGCTCCCACAAGGGCTACACGTACACTCGCTCCGGCAACCCGACGGTTGCCGCGCTGGAGCGCAACCTCGGCCAGATCGAGGGTTGCCCCCCCGCCGCTTGCTTCGCCACCGGGATGGCGGCGATCTCAGCGCTCTTTCTTTCCGTCCTGAAGGCCGGAGACGAGGTTGTCGTATCCGACGTTGTCTACGGCGGCACAGTTCGTCTTCTTCGCCAGGTTCTGGACGGCTTCGGTGTTCAGACGCGATTCGTCGACTCCTCTCACCCCGAGGACGTTGCCGCGGCGATGACGCCACGAACGCGGCTGGTTCTCGTAGAGACACCGGCAAACCCGACCCTCAAACTCACCGACCTGGCGACGGTCGCCGAGGTGGCCCATGACGCCGGCGCATTATTCGCTGTCGACAATACGTTTCTGACCTCCGTGCTGCAGCGACCGTTCGATCTCGGCGCGGACGTGGTGGTCTACTCGACGACCAAGTACATCGAGGGTCACAACTCCACGGTTGGCGGCGCCTTGCTGAGCCGCGACGAGAAGCTTCTCGAGCGCATCCGGTTGATACAGAGCACCGTGGGTTTCCCGCAGTCGCCGTGGGAGGCGTGGCTGACGCTGCGTGGCCTGAAGACGCTGCCGCTCCGCATGGAACGTCACTCGACCAATGCACTCCGGGTCGCGGGTTGGCTCGAGCAACACCCGCAGGTGGCGCGGGTCGCC